>JBFFGY010000092.1:0-8656 GCA_041557215.1 Alphaproteobacteria bacterium | reverse complement strand
GGTGAATTCGCCCCCGGTATTGGAAGTGGCGCGCAATGCATCGGTGAAGCCGAGATTGACCAACTCGCGGAATTTCTGGCGGGTAGACGGCAGGAATAGTGCGTCATTGGTCCATTGTTCCGGCTTGCGGGCGTCTTCAGCCTGCGGAATGACATTGTAATCGCCAGCCAGCACCAAGGGTTCCTCGTAGCTGAGCGTATGGCGGGCATGGGCGATCAGGCGGTCCATCCAGGCCAGCTTGTAGGGGTATTTCTCGGAATCGACCGGGTTGCCGTTGGGCAGATAGATCGAGGCGACGCGCAAATCGCCGATGGTGGCCTCGATATAGCGCGCCTGTTCATCCCCTTCGTCCCCGGGCAGGCCGCGCCGAATGTCCTCCATCGGGCTCTTCGACAGAATCGCCACGCCGTTATAGGTCTTCTGGCCATGGGTCGCGACATTGTAGCCAAGGTCCTCGATCTCCATGGCGGGGAAGGCCTCGTCGACGGTCTTGATCTCCTGCAGCAGGGCAACGTCGGGCTGCGCTTCCTTCAGCCATTCGAGGACGCGCGGCAGGCGCGCCTTGATGGAATTGACGTTGAAGGTGGCGATCTTCATCAGGGTCTCCCGGAATCGAAAAGGCCCGCGCGGCGGCGGGCCCTATCCTTAACACGAGTCGCCCTCGAGGGTCAGACCGAAAAGGAACTGCCGCAGCCGCAGGAGGCCGAAGCCATGGGGTTGCGGATCTGGAAGGAGGCGCCGATCAGGTCTTCGACGAAATCGATCTCCGCCCCGCCCATCAGGCCCAGCGAGGTCTCGTCGACCACGACCTTCACGCCGTCGCGCTCCATCACATGGTCCTCGTCGCGGATTTCGTCGTCGAAGGTGAAGCCGTACTGGAAGCCGGAGCAACCGCCGCCAGAGACGCTGACGCGCAGGAAGAGATTGTCGCCGTCCTCCTGCTCGATCAGGAAGGCGATTCGCTTGAAGGCGTTGTCCGACACGGTGAAACCCGTGTCGCCCGCGGGCAGGCCGTCGGCAAAAAAGTCGCTCATACCGTTCGATCCATGAATTCAGTGGCTTTCGGTCACTCAAATGTAGGACGGCCGCGGCGCGTGTCAATCGCCCGGTGACGGGATTGAAGATTTCGGTCGTCAGTTGCTGACCGGGCTTTGCATCAGGGCCTGGGACAGATAGGCTGAGCCATTGGCTTCAATGTGACGGAGAGAAGAAAAGGCTATGGAGAACAGGGTCTACCAAATTCTGCCCGACGGGCATCCGGAAACCGGCATGCAGCCCTCGAGCTTTGCGCCCGTGGAAAGCTTTACGACCGACGACCATCGCGAGGTGAACCATACCTTCTTCGCCACGCCGGACGAATCGATCCTGAGCGGGGTATGGGAATGCGCGCCGAACCGCGAGGAATTCGACGCCTATCCGGTGCATGAGATGATGACCGTCCTTGCCGGTTCCGTGACCATGACCGATGCCGACGGCACGGTACAGACCTTCAGGGCCGGCGACACCTTCTTCATCCCCAAGGGCACGAAATGCATCTGGGAGATCACCGAGACGTTGAAGAAGTACTACATGATCGCGGCTTAGGCTGGCCGTCATGTCGCCTTGCCGGAGCCTGGAAGAAGCGCTGGAGACTATTCGCGACTTCGAGGGGGCTCCGGAAGAGTTCGGACTTGCGGTGGCCAACTCGCTTCTGGATCCGCCGGGACTCAATATGGCGATCATAACGGACGCCATCCTGGAAAGAGGCTGGGAACCCGACGGATTCGAGGATAAGGGCGATCACAGGCTCTATCGATACAAGGCGATGGGCTAGAAAGCGGCTTCTGCGCGGCAAACCAGATGGCGCAGGCATTTATCGACGCTTGCAATTTGCCGGTTGGGGGCCGATACATCGGCGGCATGAGCGATGGTCTTGCCCCCTATGCGACGCGCTGGCAGGAGAGCCGCGGGCGCCTGTATCCCGAGCCGGAGAGCAGGGTCCGCACCCCGTTCCAGCGCGACCGCGACCGCATCATCCATTCCACTTCCTTCCGGCGACTCAAACACAAGACGCAGGTCTTCGTATCGCCGGAGGGCGACCATTTCCGAACGCGGCTGACCCACAGCATCGAGGTGGCGCAGATCGCGCGCACCATCGCCCGGCAATTGCGCCTGGACGAGGATCTGGCGGAATGCCTGGCGCTGGCGCACGATCTCGGCCATACGCCCTTCGGCCATGCCGGCGAGGAGGCGCTGGACGCGGTCATGCGGCCCTGGGGCGGCTTCGACCATAACGATCAGACCTTGCGGGTTCTGACGCATCTGGAAGACCACTATGCGGCCCATCCGGGGCTGAACCTGACCTGGGAGACCCTGGAAGGGGTGGTCAAACATAACGGGCCGCTGCCGAAACCCTATCCGCCGACCATCGCCGCCTATAATGCGCGCCACGACCTGGAACTGGAGAGCTGGCCGGGGCCGGAGGCGCAGGTGGCGGCGATCGCCGACGATATCGCCTACGACCATCATGACCTCGACGACGGGCTGCGCGCCGCCATGTTCGCCATCGAGGATCTGGAGGCAGTGCCCCATGCGGCGGCGATGTTCCGCGAGCAGGCGAAAATATACCCCTCGGCCAGACGCTCGCAGATCATCCACGAGATGGTGCGGCGATTGATCGGCGACATGGTGCATGACGTGCTGGCCGAAACGGAGCGGCGACTGGAGGCCGCGGGAGCGGAATCCGCATCGGAAATCAGGGGGCTGGGCCACGCAGTGGTTGCCTTTTCCGACGCCATGCGCCAAAAGGACCGCGCCCTCAAGGACTTCCTGTTCGCGAACATGTATCGCTGCGGGCCGGTGCTTCGGGAAACCGACCTGGCGCGCGGCATCGTGACGGAACTGTTCGAGCGCCTGATGGCGGCGCCCGACCGGCTGCCGGCGGAATGGCGCGAGCAGGGCAGGGGGATGGACGAAGCCGGCCTGGCCCGGCTCGTCGCCGATTATATCGCCGGGATGACCGACCGTTACGCGACACAGCTGTATGAGCGTCTGCGGAAGCAGGCGGGTGAATAAAAATGAATGTTTTCAATATATACAAAGACCATATTAATGCGGTAATCGAAGAGCTGATCGCGGCGGGGACGCTGCCGCGGGACCTCGACGCGTCGCGCCTGACGGCCGAACCGCCGCGCGACCCGTCCCATGGCGATATCTCGACGAATGCCGCGATGATCCTGGCCAAGCCGGCGGGCATGAAGCCGCGCGACGTGGCGGAGGCGATGGCCGCCGGCCTGCGCGCGGTCGAAGGCATCAGCGAGGTGGAGATTGCCGGCCCGGGATTCATCAATATGCGGCTGGCCGATTCGGTGTGGCATGACTGCCTGAAGCAGGCGATTGCCGAGAAAGCGGACTATGGCGCATCCGATCACGGCGCCGGGCGCAAGGTAAATGTCGAATATGTCTCGGCCAACCCGACCGGGCCGCTGCATATTGGTCATGCGCGTGGCACGGTCTTCGGCGACGTGCTGGCGGCGCTGCTGGCCAAGGCCGGCTACGACGTCACCAAGGAATATTACATCAACGATGCCGGCGCTCAGGTCGATACGCTGGCCCGTTCGGCGCATCTGCGCTATTGCGAGGCGATGGGGCGCGATATCGGTGAGATTCCGGAGGGGCTTTATCCCGGCGAATATCTGAAACCGGTCGGCGCGAAACTTGCGGAAATTCACGGCGACATATGGCTGGATGCGGAGGAAGGCGCGTGGCTGGCCGAAATCCGCGCATTCACCATCGAATGCATGATGGAGTTGATCCGCGAGGATCTGGCGGCGCTGGGCGTGCGCCAGGAAGTCTTCACCTCCGAGCGGAAGCTGGTCGAGGACGGCATGGTCGAGGACGTGCTGAAGACGCTGGAGGATATGGGGCATATCTATACCGGCGTACTTGAGCCGCCGAAGGGCAAGACGCCCGACGACTGGGAGCCACGCCCGCAGACCCTATTCCGGGCCACCGATTTCGGGGACGACGTGGACCGGGCGCTGAAGAAGTCCGATGGCAGCTGGACCTATTTCGCGTCCGACATCGCGAATCACCTGGACAAATATCGCCGCGGATTCGGCGAAATGATCGATGTCTGGGGTGCCGACCACGCCGGATACGTAAAAAGAATGAAGGCCGCCGTGAAGGCCATCACGGCGGGCGAGGGCGATCTCGACGTCAAGATCTGCCAGATCGTCCGGCTGATGGACAAGGGCGAGCCGATGAAGATGTCGAAGCGCGCCGGGACCTTCGTGACGCTGCGCGACCTGGTCGACGAAGTGGGCCCGGATGTCGTTAGATTTCATATGCTTACGCGCAAAAACGATGCCCAGATGGACTTCGATCTGACCGCCGTCGTGGAGGGCGGGAAAGAGAACCCGGTATGGTATGTCCAGTATGCCAGCGCGCGCTGTCATTCGGCCCGCTCGAAGGCAGTGGAACTGCTTCCGAACCACGATATCTCGTTGCAGGCACTGGCCTCAACCCCCATATCATGCTTGACGGATGAGTCAGAGTTGGGTCTGATCAGGATGATCGCGGGTTGGCCGCGGTTGGTCGAGGCGGCGGCCGACGCCCATGAACCACATAGGATTGCCTACTACCTTTATGATCTGGCCGTGCTGTTTCACGCTTTCTGGGACAAGGGGAACAAGGATCCGGGGTTCCGGATCGCTCTCGAGGATAACGAAGAGTTAACGATGGCTCGTCTAGTATTAGCCCAGGGAGTACAAACAGTTATCGACTCGGGACTGGGTATATTCGGCATTAAGCCGGTCGAGGAGATGCGGTGATGGCAGCTGACGACGATCTTGATGAACTCGAAGCCGAACTGGAAGGCTACGACGACGACGAGGATGATGACGATCTTCCGGCGATAAAGCGCCTGTGGAAGAAGTACAAGCTGATCATCATACCGGCGATCGCGTTCCTTCTGTTTATTCCTGTCGTGCTGATTGGAACCAGCAAATCGGGCAAGGATGACCGCAAGATAGTCGTCATGCCGGAACTGGCGGTCGAGCCCGGCAAGCCGGTCAAGATGACGCCGGAACAGCCCGGCGGTGCGACAGGCGCCGGCAAGGGCGAAGAGGGCGTATTCAACGTCGTGAAGGAGGGCGAACACGAAGGCAAGATCGTGATGACGCCGCCTCCGGAAGATCCCAAGAAGCCGGAAGGGGATGCGCCGATCGCCATGACTCCGGAAGGGGCGGAAAAGACGCCCAAGGACGCCAAGCCCGGCGAGGGGGCGATATTGCCCCCGCCGTCGGCCCCTGAGAAGGAAGGGGACGCCACGGTTGCCGAATTGCCGGCTCCGACCGCGCCGGCGGATGGCCAGGCGACCGAAAATATCCTGCCGCCGGCCGGAGCTCAGAAGGTTCCCGATGGCAAGGAAGCGGACAAGCCGGCCGATGTCGCCACATTGCCGACACCGACACCGCCGCCCGATCAGGCGGCCAAGCCCGCCGAGGCGCCAAAACCTGAAGAGACTGCGAAACCCGCGGCACCGGCCGGCAGCAACCAGTTGACCGTGCTGATTCCGAAGGACAAGGACAAGCCTGCCGTGGTGGTGGCCCCGAAAGCGGCGACCACACCGCCTCCGCCGCTGCCCGCGGGCAAGGAAAATATCACGCCGTTGCGGACCATGGCCGGCGTTTACCGGGTCCAGGTGGCTTCCGCGCGCTCCGAGGCGGCTGCGAAGACGCTGTGGGGCAAGCAGGTCGCGAAACATCCCGATCTTCTCGGTAACCTGCCGCTGACCGTCCAGCCGGCGGTGGTCAGCGACCGCGGCACGTTCTATCGGGTGCAGGGCGGTGCGTTCAACGATCGCGAATCGGCCGATTCGGTTTGCCGCAAGCTCAAGTCGCGTGGTCAGGACTGTATCGTCGTTCGCCCGTAATGTGAGTATGGTTCGCCCGGATCCCGGTAATGGTTGAAGGGCAGCCTGCGCCGCTTGCGGCGATATTCGGCTGCGCCGGTCACAGCCTCGATACGGCGGAGCGCGACTTCTTCCGGGATGTCCGGCCTGCCGGTTTTATCCTGTTTGCCCGCAATATTGAATCGCCGGACCAGGTCCGGTCGCTGGTTGCGGCGTTGCGCGAATCAGTCGACAGCCCCGATTGTCCCGTCCTCATCGATCAGGAAGGCGGCCGCGTGGCGCGCCTGAAACCGCCGCACTGGCGCGCGGCGCCTGCCCAGGGGCGGTTCGGGGAAATGGAGGAAGAGGCTGGTGCAAGGGCCGCCATGCTGAATGCCAGGCTGCTGGCGGCGGAACTAGCCGATCTTGGCATCAATGTCGACTGCCTGCCGCTGCTGGACCTGCGTTTTCCGGGCGCTCACGACATCATCGGCGACCGAGCCCTGGGCGAGACGGTTGAGGCGGTATCCCACCTGGGGCGCGTGGTCTGCGAGGGGCTGCTGGAGGGCGGCGTGCTGCCGGTCATCAAGCATATTCCCGGCCATGGCAGGGCCCGCGCCGACAGCCACCTCGAACTGCCCAGGGTTGATGCGCCGAGGGCGGAACTGGAAACCACCGATTTCGCCCCTTTTCGCTTGCTCGCCGATATGCCGCTGGCGATGACGGCGCATATCGTCTACAGCGATATCGACCCGGAACGCCCCGCAACGACCTCTCCGGTCGTGATGGGGGAGATCGTCCGCGGCTTTATCGGCTATGACGGCCTTGTGATGACCGACGATTTGTCCATGCAGGCGTTGCAAGGCGATTTCGCGACGCGCACCGCGGATTCCCGGGCGGCGGGATGCGACCTGGTCCTGCACTGCAGCGGCAATATGATAGAGATGCGCAAGATAGCCTCGGCAGCGCGGCCACTGGACGCGGCGGGATATCGGCGCTACCAAGGGGCTCTGGACAGGCTCACCCGACCGGCGCCCTTCGACAATGTAGCGGCGCTTGCGGAACTCGAGGCCCTGAGGGCCGGATATGTAGCGACTTGAGTGGGGTAATTTAATCTTCATGGACAGCTCGATTATCCATTCCATCTCGGTCTGGGCCCTTCCGGTGCTGCTTGCCATCACCTTCCACGAGGCGCGCATGCCTGGGCGGCCTGGCTCTGCGGCGATACCACGGCGCAGCAGCAGAACCGGCTTTCTTTCAACCCGATCAACCATATCGATCCGTTGGGTACGATCCTGGTTCCGGGCATGTTGCTGCTGATGGGTACGGGGATGATGTTCGGCTGGGCCAAGCCGGTTCCTGTGAATACGCGAAACTTGCGGGTGCCGCGGCGCGACATGATGCTGGTCGCCGCCGCCGGGCCGGCCGCGAACATGACGATTGCGCTGGTCGCGGCACTGCTGTTTCATCTGGTCCCGTATCTGCCGGACTCCATCGGCGAGTGGGCCGGAACGACTCTGTGGTACACGATCTGGTTCAACGTCATCCTGGCCATTTTCAACATGCTGCCGCTGCCGCCTTTGGACGGTGGCAAGGTCGCCGTCGGCCTGCTTCCTTATCGGCAGGCGATGAAACTCGAATCGCTGGAGCGGTTTGGCTATATGACCGTGATTGGCCTGTTCATGATTTTGCCAAGGCTGCTGGAAAATGCCGGCATCGATTTTCCGATTGGGTCCTGGCTTATCTTCTATCCCGCCAATATCATGGCTGAACTGCTATTCTACATCACCGGACATGGGCTGTAACGGCGATGATCGACGAAGCCGACATCGGCCCGACGGATGATCAGCCGTTCGAGGATGAGCACCCCGACTACGAGTTTGACAGCGCGGATCGGCTGCTGCTCGATATCGAGGGGTTCGAGGGGCCAATCGATGTTCTGTTGACGCTGGCCCGCGACCAGAAGGTCGATCTTACCCGCATATCGATTCTGGCCCTGGCGGAACAGTATCTCGACTTCATTACGCGGGCACGCAAATTGCGGCTTGAACTGGCGGCCGATTATCTGGTGATGGCGGCCTGGCTCGCCTATCTGAAATCGCGCCTGCTGATCCCGGCGCCGCCCGGCGATGACGAGCCCAGCGGCGCGGAAATGGCCGCCATCCTGGCTTTCCAACTGCAGCGCCTGGAGGCAATGAAGAAGGTGGGGGCACAGCTGTTCGAGCGGACGCAGCTTGGCCAATCCTTTTTCAAGCGGGGCGACCCGGAGCCCCTGAAGATCGAAAACCACGTTACCTTCGAGGTATCGCTCTATGATATTTTGCGGGCCTATGGCCGCCAGCATGCGCGGCAGGAAGGCTCCACCCTGCATATTGCCCCGACGGAACTCTATTCCATCGAGGATGCGCTTATCCGTTTGCGCTCGCTGGTCGGCAATGTGCCGGACTGGACGGTGCTGGCGCACTTCCTGCCTACCGGTCTCAAGGACAAATTGCTCAGGCGATCGGCCCTTGCATCGACCTTCGTGGCTACGCTAGAGCTTGCCCGCAACGGGCGGATCGAGATCCAACAGAACGCTCCTTACGCCCCGGTTTATATCAGGACTTCCCGGAGAGCCGAATGAGCGTGGAACGTTTCGACCTGATGCGCCGACTGGAAGCGATGCTGTTCGCCAGCGCCGAGCCGTTGAGCGAGAACATCCTTCTGTCGCGGCTGCCCGATGGAACCGACCTCCCGGCGCTTCTGGAGGAACTGCAGGGGCATTATGCCAACCGGGGCGTCAAT
>JBFFGY010000091.1:0-8657 GCA_041557215.1 Alphaproteobacteria bacterium | reverse complement strand
GCCGGCACCTTCGCCCACTGAACGCGGTTTGAAGATGTTGGAGGCGCCGCCTGCGCCGCAGATCACGGTCTTGGACTTGAAGACGTGGTAGTCGCCTGTGCGGACGTTGAAGCCGACGGCACCGGCAACCCGGTTCTCCTTGCTGTCGTCCATCAGCAGGTGGGTGACGCAGATGCGGTTGAAGATCTTGTCCGCCGATTTCCTGGCGGCCTCGGCCACGATGGGCTTGTAGGACTCGCCGTGGATCATGATCTGCCATCGCCCTTCACGCAGATAGCGCCCCGTCTTGGGGTCCTTCATGATGGGCAAGCCCCACTCTTCGAACTGATGCACCGTCGAGTCGACGTGGCGAGCCATATCGAACTGCAGGTCTTCGCGCAACAGCCCCATCAGGTCGATGCGGGCGTAGCGGACATGGTCCTCCGGGTTATTCTCGCCCCAGCGGGTGCCCATGTAGCAGTTGATAGCATACAGACCCTGGGCAACCGCGCCCGAGCGGTCCATATTGGCTTTTTCGGCAATGACAATCTTCTTGTCCTGGCCCCAGAAGCGCGCCTCCCAGGCCGCGCCGGTGCCGCCAAGGCCCGCACCGACGACGAGGATATCAATGCCGTCTTCGACGATCGTTTTATAAGCCATCAGTAATACACGCCTTTCTTCATCTTGAGGCCGGCGGACTCAAGCGTATGCAAACCGCCCTCATCCATGCGGATATATTTCGGCTCATTGTACAACAGCTCACTGTCGCGCATTTCCTGGCTGGGCGCCGGAACATCCGCGAGCTTGGGAATCGCTGTCCCCCAGGGCTTCGTCGTGATGGGCGACAGGAAGTTCTTTTCCGTTCCGTTCCGGAACTTGATCCTCCAGGCGATCGTGCCCTTTTCCTCGTCGCGGTCGACGCGGACGCTGTGGCCCAGCGGGGCAAAATCGGCATATCCGCGCACATCAATGGCGTGCTGCGGGCAGGCCTTGACGCAGGAGTAGCACTCCCAGCACATGTTGGGTTCGATGTTGTAGGCGCGACGATAGGTCTTGTCGATGTGCATGATGTCCGAGGGACAGATGTCAACACAATGTCCGCATCCGTCACACCTTGTCATATAGACGAAGGTAGGCATTGTTCGGGCTCCTTATCTGTATCCAGTAGAACTTGCGTGTTGCTTGATCAGTAGTGGCGGGGCGCTTCGCGCTTGATGCCTTGCCCCATTTCCATCGGGGCATCCAGCAACAGTTCCATGGAATGTCTTTTCCGTTCTTCGGGGTCGTCGCGGGTCTGCAACGGCAGATTCGACGCGCTACCATTGGCCTTGGAAACTCTTTTCTCGAAGGCCGCCGCGGGCTTGAAGAACATGTGAGAAAACTTGGACCACGGGATCGATGCAAAGAGCACCGTTGTGGCGATGAGGAAAAGCGCCAGGAACAGCAACGTCCAGAATCCGCCGCCGGCTGCCTGCAGCACCCCCCATATGATGCCGAAGGTCGTGCTCAGGACCATCGAGACGATGAACAGATCGGCACGAACCAGGCGAAACGGCGAATTACCCTCGGCGGCAACATCAACCCGGATGAAGAACCAGAACCAGTAGCCACCGACGCAGACCATCAGCGCGCCGAGATACCAGAGCATCGGCAGGATGCCTGGCGTGGCGGCGTCCGGCGCCGAGTAGGCCAGGACCATGATGGCTGCCGTGGCGACGTAGAGGGTAAAGCCGTACATCGTCAGAAGATGCGCCAGCCGGCGCCGCGGGTTGCAGAATTCACCAGAGGTCATGACGTCGACCACGGCGGCCTGAACGGCGATCGAAACTTTCTCGCCGCTGCCGACCGGCTTCGCCGCCTTGCTCTGGGCATTGCGCATGTTTGCAAAGAAGTACTTCGCACTCTTTTTGTGCCAAACGTCGAACAACGTGCCGCCGACGACCAGTACAATCATAACAATGACGTAGGCCTGCTGGGCGGCGGCAGGTATTAGGGCCGACAGTTCGGCAAAGGGATTAATGGAGAACATCAAGCTGCCTCTTCCCGATTGACTTTCAAAACCATGACGAACGTGTATCGCTGCGACTTATATCGCGATGTGCTAATTTATAAAAACCATTATTTTCTTCCTCCCGTTTTCGAAGCGACGTTGCGTCAGCCCTCGGCAGCGTGAAACGATATTTCTTCCGCTCCGTCTGTCTCCCAACTGACTTTGCGCCTGTCTATTACCGATCCGAGAACACCGGTCGTGAGCTGTACGTCCCGGTATTCTGGCATTTTGGCGCCGCACCTTTCAAGGGTGCGACGGAATGGCACTTTACACGATTTCACTTCCATGAATATGATTATTTTCGAATATAAAAAATTGGGCTCCCCGGGCCAACTTTTTTTGCCCGAGCGGAAATTTTGAGTGCCGCTCGACTTCCGGGACGGCGGCAAGAGGGGCGCAAAAAGTCGCCCGTCAAATAACCCAAGGGAGAAACGTCCGCATGCCCACTTTTGTTCATACCGATAAATGCGACGGCTGCAAAGGCGGCGCAGTGACCGCCTGCATGTACATTTGTCCGCATGACCTGATGAAGCTCGATACCGAGCGGATGAAGGCCTTCAACCAGGAACCGGACCAGTGCTGGGAATGCATGTGCTGCGTCAAGGCCTGCCCGCGCCAGGCGATCGAGGTCCGCGCCTATGCCGACTTCGTGCCGATGGGCGGCGCCGCAATCCCGCTGCGCACCGATACCCACATCATGTGGACCATCCGGTTCCGCGACGGCGAGATCAAGCGCTTCAAGTTCCCTGTGCGCACAACACCGGTCGGCAGCATCGACCCGTACAAAGACAAGCCGCCGGCAGGCGACATCAACAGCCAGCTTCTGTTCACCCAGGCGAACAAGCAGCTTCCGACAATCTGACCCACGGTTTCGCGGCGCGGCGGCGGCCCGGCACGGGTTGATGGCACGCCCTAGAGACCGTATAAATCAAGGGGGTATTTAGACCCATGAGTGAAGGTACTTTCGGCAATCCCGAGATCGTCGAGGTCGATACCGATATCCTGATTATCGGTGGCGGCATGGCGGCCTGCGGCGCGGCATTCGAGGCCAAGCGCTGGGCCGGCGACGACGCGAAAATCATCCTGGTCGACAAGGCGGCGCTGGACCGCTCCGGCGCGGTGGCGCAGGGTCTGTCTGCGATTAACACCTATATCGGCGAGAACGATCCCCTGGACTATGTCCGTATGGTCCATGCTGACCTGATGGGCATCACCCGCGACGACCTGGTCTTCGACGTCGGCCGTCACGTGGACGACAGCGTCGAGCTGTTCGAGGAATGGGGCCTGCCGATCTGGAAGACCAAGGAGACCGAGGGCGTCGCCCTGAAGGACGGCGGCAAGCCCGTGCGTTCCGGCCGCTGGCAGATCATGATCAACGGCGAAGGATACAAGACCATCGTCGCCGAAGCCGCGAAGAAGGCGCTGGGCATCGACAATATATATGAGCGCGTCTTCATCGTGAAACTGCTGCTCGACGCCAACGAGCCGAACCGCATCGCCGGCGCCGTCGGCCTGTCGGTCCGCGAGCACAAGCTCTATGTCTTCAAATGCAGCGCGGCGCTGCTGGTCGCAGGGGGCGCGGTGAACGTGTTCCGTCCGCGATCGACCGGCGAGGGCCAGGGCCGCACCTGGTATCCGGTGTGGAACTCCGGTTCGACCTACGCCATGGCCGTCGAGGCCGGCGCCGAGATGACCATGATGGAAAACCGCTTCGTGCCCGCCCGCTTCAAGGACGGCTACGGCCCTGTCGGCGCCTGGTTCCTGCTGTTCAAGTCGAAGGCCACCAACGCCTTCGGCGAAGACTACGGCACCAAGAACGCGGATATGCTGAAGGACTTCGCGCCCTATGACACGGCCGCCGTGGTCCCGACCTGCCTGCGCAATCATCTGATGCTGAAGGAAATGAAGGAAGGCCGCGGGCCGATCTTCATGGACACGCCCTCGGCGATGAAGAAGCTCTCCGAGACGATGACGCCGCAGGAGGTCAAGCACCTTGAAGCAGAGGCCTGGGAAGACTTCCTCGACATGTGCATCGGCCAGGCCTCGGTCTGGGCCGGCATGAACATCCGTCCCGAAGAGACCGTCTCCGAGCTGATGCCGACCGAACCCTATCTGCTGGGTAGCCATTCCGGCTGCTGCGGCATCTGGGTATCCGGTCCGGACGATCTGAACTCGCCGGACGAGTGGAAGTGGGGCTACAACCGCATGACCACGGTCACCGGCCTGTTCACCGCCGGCGACGGTGTCGGCGCATCGGGCCACAAATTCTCCTCCGGCTCACATGCCGAGGGCCGTATCGCCGGCAAGGCAATGGTCAAGTTCGTGCAGGACAAGAAGGGCTTCGCACCGTCCTTCAAGGCCGACATCAAGGATATTACGGAAGAGATCTACAAGCCCGTCCGTAACTATATGGAGCACAAGGACAAGACCACGGCCGAGGATATCAACCCGCATTACATTGTGCCGCGGATGCTGCAGATGCGTCTGCAGAAACTGATGGACGAATATGTCGCGGGCGTGTCGACCTTCTACCAGACCAACAAGGTGATGCTCGAACACGGGTTGCACCTGCTCGATATGGTGCGCGAGGACAACGAGAACATGCGGGCGAAGGACCTGCACGAGCTGTTGCGCGCGTGGGAGAACTACCACCGCGTCCGCACCGCCGAAGTCCATCTGCGCCACATCCTCTACCGCGAGGAAACCCGCTATCCGGGCTTCTTCTACCGGGCCGACTTCCCGGATCTGGACGAGGAGAACTGGCACTGCTTCGTCAACTCGCGCATGGACCCGGAAACGGGCGAATGGACGATTATGAAGAAGGACTGGGTGGGCCTGGTCGATCACGGCCACTAAGCCGACCCGGGAATAGCGGTATGGTTTCGGGGCGTCGTCTTGACCGGCGCCCCGTTCCAGTTATTGTTTAGAGCATACAGATAACGGCAGGAGTAGGGTGATGGCCGACGGAACCAGCGGTCAGGACGAATTCGACGGACCGGTTTCCCCGGACCTCGAGCCGAGCGCCAGCGCCGAGCAGGCCGCGCGCAAGAAAGATGACGAAGCGCACCTGGACATCTTCGACGGCGTGCGTGGCCTGGACGGCAACCCGATTCTGCCGGTCCAGCTGAAGGAAAGAGACATGTTCGCCTTTTCCTGCCACAAGGGGGTTTCCTGCTGGAACGAATGCTGCCACGGCGCGGACATCATGGTGACGCCCGGCGACATGTTGCGGCTGAGCCGCCATTTCGGCATCCGCCCGATCGAGTTCCTGGATCGCTATTGCTATCAGGCGCAATGGGAGAAGGCGGGCCTGCCCGTTGCAAAATTACGCATGACGGGCGATGACGGATCCGGCCCCTGCCAGTTCGTCGACAAAGAAAAGGGCTGCACCGTCTACGATAACCGGCCGGTGACCTGCCGCTACTATCCGCTGGGGCTGGCCGCGATCAAGATGAAGGGCCAGGACGTCAAGGAAAACTTCAATTTCCTGGTAAAGGAATCCCATTGCAAGGGTCATGACGAGAGTAAGCTGCAGAGCGTCGCCCAGTACCGTAAGGAACAGGGCTCCGATGAATACGACCAGGTCAATTCGGGATGGATGGACATCCTGATGAAGGCAGCGTCATGGGCATCGACCGGCGGCCCATACGGCAAGGAGATAGCGGCCAAGACCCGAGGCATGTTCTACATGGTGTCCACCGATATCGACGCCTTCCGCCGTTTCGTGTTCGAGACCCGTTTCCTGGAAATCTACGAGATCGAGAAGGAAACCACGGAAGTCCTGAAGACCAACGATGCGGTGCTGCTGACGCTGGGATTCGATTGGCTGAAGAACGTCGTCTTCGGCGAACCGACCATCGGCATGAAGGAATCCGTCCTTCAGGAAGCCATCGCCAAACGCCGCGAGGAATTCGGGGCAAGCTGATCACACCAAAATATAAATGGGGGCGGCCTGGGTAGCCGCCCCCATAGTGACCATAAGCGCACTGGGAGGAAAGGGAGGAGAGTACGCTTATGACAGGGTCTACATCGCCTATTCGAATGCCGCTCCCGGCTTTTGGCCCAGCTTCTTGAGAATGATCGCCAGCGGGCAGAAGCGCGTAAAGGATGCCTGAAACATGTTCAGCCCCACGAAACCGGTTACGAATAGCCAGTTCACGGAGTGATACTGAGAGAGAACAAGGCTCCCCAAGACAATGACGCCGGCAAAGGCCAGGATAATACGATCGATACTCATAAACCGTTTAATTCCCCACAGTTCGGTCCATCAGAGAACGGGCTATAAAATCATTCTTGCAGCCCGGTCCGTTACCGACAAATATACGTGGGGCATGATGTGAATTCAATATGACGTCTTGCTAATTTAGCAAAAACTGAAGCGGCAGAGTGTCGCAGGGAATCAGATTGCGTCCGGGCGGGAAACGACTTTCCCATCCTCACCGATTTCCAGAACCGCCCCGCCGGCCGCAGCGGCGTCGTCGGGGTCGTGCGTCACCAGCAGGATCGGCAGGCGGCGTTCCATCGCATGGCCAAACACGAAACGGCGGATCCGGTCCCGCAGACCCGCGTCCAGTTTCGAGAAGGGTTCGTCCAGCAACAACGCCTTGGGTTGGGAAAGAAGCGTCCGCATCAGCGCGACACGCGCCCGCTGCCCGCCCGATAATGTCGCCGGGTCGCGGTCGCCCAGCTCTTCAAGTTCCGCCTCCGCCAGGGCAGCGGCAACCCGTTTTCGGCGTTCGCCCACGCCCACGCTACGCGGGATGCCGAAGGCCAGGTTTTCGCCGACCGACAGATGGGGAAACAGCAAATCGTCCTGGAACAGGATACCGATACGCCGGTCCTCGGGCGCCAGGCCGGTGATGTCGGTCCCGTCAAGCTGAATGCTGCCCTCTATCTGGAAGGCGGGATCGACGGAACCGCAGAGCCAGGCCAGCAGGGTCGACTTGCCGGAACCGCTGGGCCCCATGACCGTTACCACCTCGCCCGGCGCCACGGCGAGGGACAGGTTATCGATCAACGGGTGGCCGCCGAGCGAAACCGTCACCCCTTTCAGCCGCAATGCCCCGTCGCCATTCATGCCGCGAAAACCTTCATGCCCCGCCTGTCGCGATAGAACCATGCCGGCACCCCGATCGCCAGCATGAAACCGACCCAGGGCAGCAGCGCCTGCAGGAAGCTGTATACCCCGATCACCCGCCGGTCGCCGCCCGAGGCAAGGCTGACCGCCTCGGTCGTCAGGGTGGCGAAACGTCCGCCGCCGGCGAAGACCGTCGGCAGATATTCGCCGACGCTGACCGCGAAGCCGACGGCCAGCGCAAACAAAACAGGACGCAAAAGCATCGGCAGCTTGATGCGCCAGAAGACGCGGTCGGGCGACGCGCCGAGGCACCGCGCGCTGCGGCCATAACGTTCGTCCAGTCGTCGCCAGGGATCGGCCAGCGCCAGGAATACGTAAGGCAGCACGAACAGCAGATGCCCCCAGACCAGTGCGATCCAGCGACCGTACAGCCCGACGGAAACGAACAGCACCTGGACCCCGAACAGGAAACCGATCTGCGGCGCCAGCAAAGGCGCATAGATCAGCCATAGTACCCGCGAGCCCGGTGTGACGCCGTTGCGCTGCTCGTTTTCCAGACAGCCCAGCACAAGCATAATGGCGATCAGCGCGGCTGCGGTTCCCACCGAGACCGTCGTCCAGCCGGGCCAGGAAAGCGCATCCAGCTGTCGTATCCAGTTGTCGCCGGTCCAGGCCGAAGGCAAGGCATCCGGCCAGCGCCAGCGGCGGGCCAGCGACCAGATCGCCATGGACAGGATCCCGGCCAGCCCGACGGCGAATACGGCAAACATCAAGCCCATGCCAATGCGCCGGCCTACCCTTCCGGAATGCCCGCGCCCGCCGGCCGCGATCCAGCGCCGCCCAAGGCCGGCGGCCAGCCGCTCGCCGCCATGGAACAGCAAGATCGACCCTGCGACCAGCAGGAACTGCAGGCAGGCGCCGGCGGCGGCCAGAAAATGTTTCGCCAGGTCAGGGTCATTGAACCAGCGCAGGATACGCGGCGCCAGCGGCGGAGGCGTGCCGGGCGCCAGCACCAGCGCCATATCCACCACCGACAATGAGTAGGCCAGCACCGCATAGACAGGCAGGCGGATCTGCGGCCAGACCAGCGGCAATACCGTCTTCAGCCAGGCAGTGACCGGGCCGCATCCAAGGGACCGCGCGATGGCCAGGGTGCGGTCGGCGGGCGACTGGCCCAGCGCCGCCAGGCTGACCAGCAACAGGAACGGCACTTCCTTCAACACCAGGCCGCAAACCAGGGCAATGCCAAAGGGATCGGGTGCCGTGGCGATATCCGGCGGTCGGTCCCAGCCGGTCGCCCAGGGCGAGATCAGCCGCGCCGCCCAGCCGCTCGGCGAGGCCAGGAAGGCGAAACCGATAGCCACCGCCACATGGGGTACCGCCAGCAGCGGCGCCAACAGCCGGCGCACCAGCAATACCGGCCAGCGGCCATGGCAGGACGCCAGGAACGCGATCACGATCGCCAGCGAGATCAGGGTCGCGGCGAAGCCGGTGCCGAGCGTCAGCGCCAAGGAGGTATCAAGCCCAGGCGCCGACAGCAGCTGGCGCCAT
>JBFFGY010000090.1:0-8662 GCA_041557215.1 Alphaproteobacteria bacterium | reverse complement strand
TCCACCGCGGTGATGATCGCGCCGCGAGCCGACGCCGGCGTCGTCTCCAGCACCCTGACCATTGCAGCAGTCCGTTCCAACAACTCCATGTGATGGACGCTGCGCATCGCCTGACGGCGCTCGTCCGAGAAGATCACAAAACCGAGCAGATGCGACAGGGTCAGCGCCCCCAGTAGCAGCAGAACAAGCTGCCCGCCCAGATGTTTCGGCAGCAACTTCTTCATGTCAAGGGCTCCACATCCGCAGCGAACATATAGCCGCCGCCCCAGACCGTCTTGATCAGCGCGGGATTCTTCGGGTCTTCCTCTATTTTCCGGCGCAGGCGGCTAACCTGGTTGTCGATGCTGCGATCAAAAACGTCGGCGGCCCGGCCGCTGGTCAGGTCCAGCAACTGGTCACGCGACAGCACTATGCGGGGACGGCGCAGGAATACCGTCAGCAGCCTGAACTCGGCCGTACTGAGCGGCACCGCAACGCCGTCGACGCCGACAATCTCCTGCCTGTCGGTATCCAGCACCCACGGCCCGAACATCAGTCTCTCGCCGCCGGAATCATCTCTTGGCCGAGGTACGGACTGCGCGCGCCGCAACACCGCCTTGATCCGGGCCAGCAGTTCGCGGGGGTTGAAGGGCTTGGTGACGTAATCGTCGGCGCCTATTTCCAGACCGACGACGCGATCGGTATCGTCGGCCATGGCGGTCAGCAGGATGACCGGGATGTCCGTGGTCTCCCGCAGATGGCGGCAAAGCGACAGCCCGTCCTCGCCAGGCATCATTATGTCCAGCACTACCAGGTCTATGGCGCTGTTCTTCAGGGCGGCGCGGGCCTCCGCGGCATTTGCGGCCAGGTCGGCGCGCAGACCGTTCCTGGCCAGATATTTGGCCAGCGGTTCGCGGATTTCGCGCTCGTCATCGACGACCAGGATATGCGGGCTGGGGTCCATGGTTCGAATTTAAGCCATTTCCCGGCGGGCGCTAAGGGCACAATTCCACACCGCAGCGGGAAAATTGTATCGAAATGTGTCAAACGGCCCTTCCGATACGGGATGCGACAATATCGGGGGAGCCGTGACGAACTTTGGCGACAATCAACTCCTATATTCGGGTCATAGGACATGACATCAGGAGTACGCCATCATGAAACGCAGCACTACACGAATCATTGCCGCTACAGCCATCGCAGGCGCGGGCCTGATCGGGCTGGGCGCGGTCAGCCTCGCCGACAGCAGCGGGCGTGGCTACGGCTATTGGGGCATGCAAGGCGGTGGCCATCATATGGGTGGACCGGGCGGTTCCGGCGGCCATCACATGGGCGGATTTGGCGGTGGCCCGGGCTTCGGCCGTGGCGGGGGCATGCACGGTATGATGACCGCCTATGACGCCAACAACGACGGCAAGCTGTCCCAGGAAGAAATCGACCAGGGCCGTGCCAACCAGCTCAAGAAATTCGACAAGGACGGCGACGGCGCGTTGAGCCTCGCCGAATATGAAGCCCTGTGGCTGGACGCCATGCGCGAACGGATGGTCGACCGCTTCCAGGACCATGACGACGACGGTGACGGAAAGGTCACCGCTGAAGAATTCGGCGAACGCTTCGCCAACATGGTCAAGTTCATGGACACGAACGGTGACGGTGTTCTGGATGTCCAGGACATGCGCAACCATCACGGCGAAGGCAAAGGCCGCTGGATGCGTGACGACGACTGAAATCTTTATACGCCCTCCCAACCCCCAACTACACTGGGTGGGCCCGACAGGGCCCGCCCGATTTTTATGTGGCCGGTGCGGTCCGCTAGTACCCTTCGTCGAGCAGCGGGAAGGCGCTGAACGGTCCCGGTGCGTTTACCGGCGTGGCGGAATGCAGATAGCTGGCGTCCAGTTCGGCGAAAGATGTTACACCCAGCAATCTCAGGGCGATGCGGCTCTCGATTTCCAGCAGTTCCAGGGCGCGGAAGATGCCGCGCTGTCCGGCCGCGGCCGCGGCCAGGCCCTGCAGCCGACCAATACCTACCGCATCCGCGCCCAGCGCCATGGCCTTGACCACGTCGGTGCCGCGCATGATGCCGCCGTCGAAGATGACCTTTGCGCACCCGTCCACCGCCCTGACGATTTCGGGGAGAGTTTCCAGCCCGCCACGCCCATGGTCCAGCTGTCGCCCGCCATGGTTGGAGGCATAGACGACGTCGATGCCGCGCTCCACCGCCATGGCCGCATCCTCCGCCGTGGCAATGCCCTTCAGAATCAACGGGATATCGAACTTGTCGCGGATGCGCTCGATCTCCTTCCAGCCGAACACCGCCTGATATTCCTCTCCCGATGCCGTCTGCCGGCTGGAAGTCAGGTGCCGTTTGGCGATGTCCCGCTCGCGGCGTCCGTAACAATCCAGATCCACGGTGAAACAGAAGGCCACATAGCCGGCATCGATGGCCTGGCTGACGCGTTCCTCGACCCATTCCATGCTGTCGCGCACATAGAGCTGATATATCTTCGGCGCGTCGGTCGCCGCCGCCACCTCCTGCAGCCCCGGCTTGCAGACCGAACTGAGGATAAGCATGGTCCCGAAGGACGCCGCCGCGCGTGCCGGCGCCAGCGAACCGTCCTCGGTGAAATCCTGCAGCGACCCGATGGGGGCCAGTAGCACCGGCAGGCGGAGTTTATGGCCGAACAGTTCGCGGCTGCTGTCGATCTGAGAGACGTCGCGCAGCACGCGCGGCCGGAAGGCCACCGAATCCAGCGCCTGTCGGTTGCGTTTGTAGGTCGTCTCGGCATCCGCCGCCCCCATCAGGTAATCCCAGTTCTCCGGCGACAGCACCTCGCGCGCCAGCGGCACGAATTCGTGGAGAACCTGGATGTCGCGTTCCTTAGTCATGCACGGGCCCGTCCAGAACGATCACCGCGTCGCGGTCGGCATAGAGGTAGTCGCCGGGATTGACCGCGATGCCGCCGATTACCAGCGGCTCGTTTACCCGGCCCAGGCCGCTCTGGCGCGGTGGCATGGCAGTGGCGCCGACCGCCTTGACCCCGAAATCCAGCTCGGCGAATTCGTGGCTGTCGCGGATCGCACCATTGAACACCAGCCCCTCCCAGCCGTGGCGGAACGCCTCTTCGGCGATATTGCCGCCGCAAAGCGCTCGCCGCATCGACCCGCGCCCGTCGACCACCAGCACCTTGCCGGTCCCGCCTTCGGCGATCAGGTCGCGGATGCCCTTGTTGTCCTCGAAGGTCGCGAAGGTCACGACCTCGCCATGAAAATGCTCCCGCGCTGCGAAATCACGGAACTGCAACTCGCACACCCGCGCATCGCGGTGATCGTCGCAGATATCGGCGGTTCGGATGATCCTGTCGTTCGGTCTGGCCAAGAATTGTTCCTCCCTGATTGATAAGGCCATAGATTCAACGCAATGTCCGCGAAGCGCAATATAGCTGTATGGAAATATTTTCTCGCTCCGGCCTTTGGTCCATCATAGGGCCGATAGAGTGCGGTCGAAGCCCTCGCGAAGAATCACCAAGACCAAGGATCCAAGTACATGCCCTCGAGACCCAGCCCGCCCAACGGCCTGCGCCATCTGGCGCTGAAGGTAAGCAACCTGGAAGATTGCGAGCGTTTCTATGTCGATATCATCGGCATGAGCGTGCTGCGTCGGGCCAGCGAGAACCTGGTCTACCTGACGCTGGGCAATGACAATCTGTCATTGGGCCGCGCGCGCGACGGCGAGGCGGACGCGGCGGCCGGAACGATGGACCATTTCGGATTCATAGTCGACAGCAAGGATGAACTGTAGGCATGGTACGACTATATGAAAGAGGCAGGGGTAAAGCTGCTGGACGAGCCGCACGACCACAGCGATGACGCCCGCAGCTTTCACTGCCATGACCCGGCTGGCAATATGGTACAGCCCCTGTATCACCCGGCTGTTTCGGGCCAGCGCTTTACGGGGCCAGATTGAGAGCGATCCCAAGGGTGGAACGGAGGAGCATGATCGAGGAAGAAGCGCTATCGGCCGGGCAGGAAGGAATTTTCGAGGCCCTTCACGCGTTCGATGAAATTCCGGACGCCGGCGACGAGGAAGCCGTCGTGCAGGCGACCGCCGAGGCGATTCTGGCGCTGTTCGATGCCTATCTCACCGAATACAACCGCTTGGCCTGGGCGGCCAAGGAAGCCTTCGAAAACCGCGATCCGGCAACCTCGCTGACCGTGGCGCGACGGCGGCTGACCATCTATAGCGAGACCATCCACCAGGTGGCGCGGCGATTGACCCGCGTCTTGCCTCAGCTTACGGCCGACGAACCGCTGTGGCGGCGCATCGAGGAGGCCTACCTGCCGCTGACCGAGGGGCGCTACGAACAGGACCTGGCGCTCGCCTATATCCATTCGGCGCGGCGCATGCTGTTCCAGGATGAATGGAAGCCGGTCGAATATTCCTTCGGCAACACCAACCACGCGGCTCTGGACGATATCATCGTGCATCGGGTATTTCCCGGCGGCGCCACCATCACGCAGGAGTTGGTGATGGAAATCCTGCGAGCCGGCGGATTCGCCAAATCCTTCCAGGACATGGAACTGGACGCGGCGATGGTCGCCGAACGGGCCAACCGGGAATACGGCTTCACCGGCGGCGACCAGCGGGCGTTCCAGGGGATCCAGACCATCAAGTCCGGTTTCTACCGCAACCGCGGCGCCTACATCGTCGGCCGCATCATCATGAAGGATTTCAGCTATCGCCCCTTCATCCTGTCACTGGAAAACCACACGCGGGGCATATTCGTTGATGCCCTGCTGACCAACGAGGCCCTCGCCCATAATCTGTTCAGTTCAACCTTGGCGAACTTCCACGTCACCCTTCCTCATTACCACGAGGTCGCGGCCTTCCTGTACAGCATCATGCCGCGCCGCCCGATCGGGCTGCATTATTCCACCTTCGGCGTGAACCATCTGGGCAAGGTCGCGGTGGCCGAGGAGCTTCGCCGCGAATTGATGGCGACGGGCGAGAAATACGACGTGGCGGTTGGATTCCGCGGCACCGTGGCGATCGGCTTTTCCGCGCCATCGTCGGATTACGTGCTGAAGATCATCCGCGACGAACCGACGGAAAACTACAAATGGGGCAAGTTCGACGGCATCCCGAACGTATTGGCGAAATACAGTCGGGTGCATGAAATCAACCGTACCGGCAGCATGCTGGACAATCTGATCTTCTACAATATCAGGCTGGACAAGGACTGGTTTGCGCCGGCGCTGATGGCGGAATTGCTGGAGGCTGCCGGCCAGACGGTCTCGGAACAGGGCGATTACCTGGTGTTCAAGCACCTGATCGTGCAGTTGAAGATGATTCCGCTGCCGAATTTCCTTGAAAGCGCCTCCCCGGAAGATGCGCGTACGGCGGTAATCAATCTCGGCCACTGCATCCGCAACAATGCCGCGGCCAACGTTTTCAACAAGGACCTGGACGGCCGCAATTACGGCGT
The DNA here is from genome assembly GCA_041557215.1 of Alphaproteobacteria bacterium. Lineage (GTDB taxonomy): Bacteria > Pseudomonadota > Alphaproteobacteria > UBA8366 > JADFVY01 > JADFVY01. The sequence goes on along the minus strand of JBFFGY010000090.1, from coordinate 3,197 downwards.
CAGCCCCTATCTGAAGGTCTATCTGTTCGATTACGATGCGGTCGAGCCGCTGACCGAAATCAAGATCCGCACCAACCAGGATCGCTTCGATGGCGAGGAGGACGTGCCCGAATGGTTCTTCGAGGAAGGCTACGTCTTCCTGCCCGAAGAGACCGACGTCGGGCTGCGCATCCCCGACCGGGAGTTGCAGAATCTGTTCCGCGAGGTCCATGGCGAACTGATGACCCTGGATTACTGGAAAGGCGTACAGCGCGCCCACCGCAAGGGCTGGGTGCCGCGGCTGCGCGTCTATCCGGACGAAACCCGCCTCAGCGAACGCCGCACGGACGTATCCAGGGCATAGGGAATTTCTGCCTTACGGCAGCTGTTTCAACCAGCCAACTCCCGCAACTGGTCCAGCAATTCCCGACGCACGGGCACTCCCTCGCGCAGGGCGACTGCACGGCGGGCCTGTTCGCGCTGGCCCGGGAACTGGACCGGATTCTCCGTATCGGCGGGCGGCGTGCCAATGATGATATCCCGGAATTCCCGGATCGCCTCGTCATAGGCCGCGCATCCGATCATCCGGGCCGGGTCGACCAGCAGGAAAAAATGACCGATCCCCTGCGCCTCAGCCGGCTTGTCGACCCAGGAGGACACGCCGGTCAGGAAGCGGGCGCCCGACAGCAAGCCGGACAGCAGGTCGACGGCCTGCGACATGCCGGATCCCTTATGCGCGCCAAACGGCACCAGGAACCCCGCCAGGGCCAGCGCCGGGTCTGTCGTCGCCCTGCCCCGGGCATCGACGGCCCACCCTTCGGGGATGGCGGTGCCCTTGCGCTGAGCTTCCCTGATCTTGCCGCGCGCGGCGACGCTCATCGCCATATCGAGGATGAAATGCGGCTCGTCCGGACAGGGCGCGGCAACCCCAATCGGGTTGTTGCCGATGCGCGCCTCGGCGCCGCCCCATGGCGGCATCGTGACGGAGGCGCCGGTGCCCATAACCGAGACGAAACCCGCCACGCAGGCCTGAAGTGCATAGGGCGCCAGCGCGCCGAAATGGTTGCTGTTTCGGCAGCCTACCCAGGCGATACCAGTCTCCGCGGCCAGATCCATCGCCGTCTCCAGCGCGCGCATGCCGACCACCGGCCCCAACGCGTTGGCGCCGTCAACAATAGCCAGCGACGGGGCCCGCCGGTCGACCCGGACATCCGGATCGGGCGCGACACCGCCCAGCCGGATGCGTTCGATATAGTTCAGCAGCCGCAAAACCCCGTGGGTACCAAGCCCCATCATGTCGCCTTCCACCAGGATGCGGGTGACGGCCTCGGCATTCGCCCGCGGCACGCCCGCGGCCGCCAGCGCGGAATTCGAAATATCCCGTAGCGCGCCCACTTCGATATGTGCGATTTCGTCCATCGCCGCCCCTCCCCGCTATCGTTATTGTGCCGAAACCAGCCGCTCGCATAAAGCTTTGGAGACATCCATCGTGCTGCTGGAGCCGCCGAGATCCGCCGTCCTGACCGTGCCTTCTTCCAGCATGGATTTCACCGCCGCATCGATGGCCGCCGCGGCCTCACGGCAGGCCTCATTGTCGTGCCGGTCGCCCAGCCAGCCGAGCAGCATTGCCGTCGACAGTATTAGCGAGACCGGGTTGGCGATGCCTTTCCCGGCAATATCGGGGGCCGACCCGTGCTGCGCCTGCGCCATGGCATGCCTGTCGCCGGCGTTGAGCGAACCGCCCAGCCCCAGGCTGCCGGACAGTTCGGCGGCCTCGTCGGACAGTATATCGCCGAACATGTTCGTTGTGACGATCACGTCGAACCGGCCCGGATCGCGGATCAACCAGGCCGCGGCCGCATCCACCAGCATCTCGTCATAGGCTACGTCGGGAAATTCGCCGGCCACGCGCCGCGTCTCGTCCAGGAAAATCCCATCGGTCAGGCGCATCACATTGGCCTTGTGCACGGCGGTCACACGGCGATGTCGGCGCAAGGCCTCGCGGAAACCGGCGAGCGCGATACGGCGGCAGCCGGCGGCCGTGATCTTTCGCACGGCAAGCCCCACGCCCTCGACCGGCATGAACTCGCCCGTGCCCTCCAGCATGTTGCGATCGGCGTAGAATCCCTCGGTGTTCTCGCGGGCGATCAGGATATCCATTTCACCTGCCACCGACGGCACGCCGGAGATCGTCCTGGCCGGGCGCAGATTGGCGTACAGGTCGAGTTCGATGCGCAGCCTGCCGGACGGATTGACGCCACCCTCGGCGACAGGCGGATATTCGTTGTGACTGACCGGGCCCAGGATGATCCCGTCCGCAGCGCGCGCATTCTCGATGGCCGACGAGGGGCAGGTCGTGCCATGGGTGGCGAGCGCGGAAAAGCCCACTTCGTCTTGCGCGATCTCCAGTCCGAGCCCGAACAGGCGATCGGCGGTATCGAGCACGGACAGCGTCGCGGCAGTTATCTCAGGCCCTATACCGTCGCCAGGCAAAACGAGGATCTTCATGTACGTTGTCTGCTCCCAATGCCAACACGGACCTAACCGGCCCGCCAAAAGAAAAGCTCCCGGCCATGCGGCGCGGGAGCCAATCTTAACGTCGCTTTACCGAACTGCGAAAGAGATCGGCAAAGACAATATCCACTACTGGATGATCTGTGTCTTCTTCGGCGCCTGAATGGCGTCCTGCAGATGTTCGGCCGGCAGCACACGGTTCTTGCCGTCATGCTCGATCTGCAGCCGGCAGGTTTCGCCCACTTGCACGACACGATCTCCCTCAAGGAAATCCTGCACATGGGTCTGCTCGCTGCCATCTGCCAGGATAACCGAATATTCCACGCCCTTGCGGGTATGCAATTGATCGGAAACCTGGCGGCCAGCCGCGCCCCCGGCCACCGCACCGGCAGTGGCGCCACCGACCGTGGCAAGCCCCTTGCCGGCGCCGCCGCCGATCGTACTGCCCAGGATGCCGCCGGCCAGTCCGCCGGCGATCCCGCCAACGGCCTCGCCCTTCTCGCCGGAATCGTCGTCCCGGATCAGGACTTCCCGGACCTCGAGCACTCGGCAGCGAACGATCCGTTTGGAAGTGCCGACCTCGCTCGACCGGTACAGCGAGTCACTGACCTTCGGGCTGGTGCAGCCGGAAACCGCGACGGCGGCCGTCATCAGGGTTCCCGCCAACAAAATGTTCAAAGTACGCGCCTTGATATTCATTTGCC
>JBFFGY010000089.1:0-8681 GCA_041557215.1 Alphaproteobacteria bacterium | reverse complement strand
TTATAGAGCAGCTTCATCATTGCGGCCATATGGGCGAACAGGGGGATTGCATGAGCGACACAATCGGCTCGCTGGAAGAAATTCGGAATATTCTTGCCCATCTGCCGGAGCCCGACGAGGACGCGGCGGGCAAGGCGGCGGAACGCGAGGGGCAATTGACCAAGCCGCCTGGCGCGCTGTCCCGGCTTGAAGAACTGAACGAATGGCTGTGCCGCTGGCAGGGCCGCCATCCGCCGCGGCTCGACCGGCCCCGCGTGGCCGTATTCGCCGGCAACCACGGAGTCGCGGCCAAGGGCGTGTCGGCCTTCCCGCCGGAGGTCACGGTGCAGATGGTCGCCAATTTCCGGTCCGGCGGCGCGGCGATCAACCAGCTTTGCAGGACCTTCGACGCGGAACTTCAGGTCTACGAGATGGGTCTGGAGGAACCGACGGCCGACTTCACGGAAGGCGCCGCCATGGGCGACAGCGAATGCGCCGGGGCCATGGCCTACGGCATGCTGGCGGTGCAGGAAGGCGTCGACGTCATCTGCCTGGGCGAGATGGGCATCGCCAATACGACCAGCGCCGCAGCGCTCTGCCACGCGCTCTATGGCGGCGCGGCGGAAGACTGGACCGGTCCCGGCACGGGGGTCGCCGGCGACGCGCTGGATAACAAGGTCCGCGTCGTGGCAGAGGCGGTGGCGCTTCATTCGGAGGCGAAGGACGACCCGCTGGAGATCATGCGCCGGCTGGGCGGGCGCGAACTGGCGGCCATCACCGGCGCGGTGATTGCGGCGCGCATGGGCCGGGTGCCGGTGCTGCTGGACGGTTACGCCACAACGGCTGCCGCCGCGGTCCTGCACCGGATCGATCCGCAACTGATCGACCATTGCGTGGTCGCCCATTGTTCGGCGGAACCCGGACATGTCCGCCTGCTGAAGACGATCGGCAAGGAGCCGCTGCTGAACCTCGGCATGCGGCTGGGCGAGGCATCGGGGGCCGCCCTGGCGCTGGGGCTTTTACGGGCGGCGGTCAATTGCCATATCGGTATGGCGACCTTTGCGGAGGCCGGCGTCAGCAACAAGGAGTAGCCTATGTCCAAACCGATGCGGGGACGGGTTTGCCTGGTAACGGGGCCAGTAACGGCATCGGCAAGGCAGCCGCCATAAAGCTGTCAAGAATGGGCGCCAGCCTTGTGTTGCTGTGCCGCGACCGCGATCGCGGCGAAAACGCCATGGCCGAGATTTCGCTGCGCAGCGGCAGTGAGGATATCGACCTGCTGCTGGCCGATCTCGGCTCGTTGACCCAGATTCGCAAGGCGGCCGAAGCCTTTCTCGGGTCCGGCCGGCCGTTGCACGTCCTGGTCAATAATGCCGGCGCGATTTACATGGACCGAAGCGTCACCGAAGACGGCATCGAGACCACCTTCGCGGTGAACCATCTTGGCCATTTTCTTCTGACCAACATGTTGATGGAGCGGATGCGCGCCATTGGCCCGGCGCGAATCATCAATGTCTCCTCGGAAGCCCATAAATTCGCCTATGGCGACGGCCGGATTTCTTTCGATGACCTGATGGGCGCGCGGACATACAGCGGCTGGCGCGCCTATGGGCAGTCCAAGCTGGCCAATATCCTGTTCACCCGTGAACTGGCCAGGCGTCTGAAAGGCAGCGAAATGACCGCAAACGCCCTGCACCCCGGCGTGGTGGCCACGCAATTCGGGCGCAACAACAGGACCGGCTGGATGACCTGGTTCCAGATGCTTTACCGCCCCTTCTCGCGCAGCAACGAGAAGGGTGCCGACACGGTGGTATGGCTGGCCAGCGCCCCCGAAATCGAGGGCGTCACGGGCAAATATTTCAAGGACCGCAAGGTCCGCCCGCTCGGTCCGCAGGCGTTGACGGAAGAAGATGCCGCCAGACTGTGGGCGGTCAGCATGGATATGGCGGGCCTGACGGATTCCTAAAATCCTTGCCCTCGGCCGGCAGCCGATGTCATATCGCCCGATGGATAGCGAAATCAGAACAACACCGCCCAGATTGAGCGAGCGGCGCCGGTCGGCGATCGCACGGATGGGCCGCCTCAGGGTCGGGACCCTGATCCTGATCCGCTGGATTGCGGTAGGCGGTCAGGCCACGGCGATCCTGACCGTCAAGGTGGGGATGGGTTACAATTTACCGCTGGTCGCCTGTTTCGCGGCGATTCTGGCATCGGCGGCCTCCAACCTCTGGCTGGCGGCCCGGCGCGCGCCCAAGGCGCGACTCGGCGACCGTGAAGCTCTTTTCGTGCTGGGCTTCGACCTGATACAGCTGTCGGCCCTGCTGTTCCTGACTGGCGGTCTGCATAATCCCTTTGCCATTCTGATTCTGGCGCCGGTGACGGTTTCGGCCACCATCCTGTCCCGCAACGCAACCGTGACCCTCGTGGCTCTTGCGATCGCCGTCATCAGTGCGCTGACTCTCTGGCACATGCCGCTTCCCTGGGATCCACCGGGGACGTTCGAGCACCCGGCCCCCTATGTCCTTGGCCTCTGGACTGGGCTATCGGTGGCGGCGGTTTTCGTTTCGGCCTATGTGTGGTCGGTCGCCGAGGAGGCCCGCAAGATGTCGGAGGCATTTGCCGAAACGCGGCAGGCGCTGGCGCGCGAGCAGCGATTTGCCGCGGTAGGCGGTCTGGCGGCCGCCGCGGCCCATGAACTTGGATCGCCGCTGGCGACCATCGCCGTTGTCGCGGGTGAACTGGCGCGCGCCGTGCCGCAGGACAGCGACATGGCCGAGGATGTCCAGCTTTTGATCAGCCAGTCCAATCGCTGCCGCGATATCCTGGCGGAACTGTCGCGCCATCCGGACGAAATGGGCAGCTTGCCGTTCGAACGCACCCCTCTGTCCGCCCTGATCGAGGAGGCCGCGACTCCACATGGCGAAAACCGCGGAGATATAGAACTCGATATCGAACTCGACCCCAGGGGCAGTACGGTCGAACCGCAAATTGTCCGCAGCGCGGAAATCCTACTGGCGGTGGGAACATTGATCCAGAACGCCCTTCAGTTCGCGCGGGAAAAGGTGGAGGTCACGATCGCCTGGTCGGTCGACGAGGTCGAGGTTGCCATATGCGACGACGGGCCGGGATTTTCCCACGACGTCCTGATGGCGCTTGGCGAGCCCTATATTTCCAGCCGGCGCGGCGAAGAAGGCCATATGGGCCTGGGCGTATTTATTTCGCAGACCTTGCTGGAGCGCACGGGCGCTATAATTTCGTTTGGCAACAATGATGGCGCGGAGGTTGTCATCCGCTGGCCACGCGCTATGCTTGAAGCCATCGCACAGGACGATTCGGGGGAATAGCCGGAATAACGGCTGGAGAAAAAAATGGATAGCAATGGCGGTAACAAAAAGCTGCTGATCGTCGATGACGACGCACCACTGCGCAACCGGTTGGCCCGTGCCATGGAAGACCGGGGCTTTCAGGTGGAAACCGCGGCCAGCGTGGCCGAGGGACTGACAGCTGCCAGGAACGACGCGCCGGACTATGCGGTGGTCGACCTGCGATTGACCGACGGGAACGGTCTGGAGGTTGTCGAGGCACTGCGCGAAGCCCGCGAGGACATGCGCATCGTGATGCTGACCGGCTATGGCAATATCGCCACCGCGGTGGCGGCCGTGAAGGCGGGGGCGGTCGACTATCTGGCAAAGCCGGCCGATGCCGATGCAATCACGGCGGCGCTGACCGAAACCGACCGGCCGTTGCCGCCGCCGCCGGAAGACCCAATGTCGGCAGACCGGGTACGCTGGGAGCATATCCAGCGGGTTTACGAACAGTGCGGGCGCAACGTGTCGGAAACGGCGCGCCGCCTGAAAATGCACCGCCGGACCCTGCAGCGTATCCTGGCCAAATACGCGCCGCGGAGTTGACCACGCCCCAGGACAGGAAACAACCGACGGCGCCGCCTGGCAGCGTGATCTACGCCATCGGCGATATCCATGGCGAAAGCGCCAAGCTGGACCTGCTGCATTCCATGATCCAGGCCGATGTCCGCTCGCGCAAGGTGAAGCGGAAGGTCGCAATCTATCTCGGCGATTATGTCGACCGGGGACCCGATTGCGCTGGGGTGATCGATCGGCTGGTGGAGGACCCACTGCCGGGGTTCGAAAAGATCTTCCTTAAGGGCAATCACGAGGAATTCATGCTGCATTTCATGGAGACCGGGGACAATTCGTCCGGCTGGTTCCATAATGGCGGACTGAACACCCTGCAAAGCTATAGCGTGGAAATGAGCGGAAATTTCCTGTGGCGGACCGATTCGACCGCGTTGCTGGAACAATTGAGGGAGAATCTGCCAACGAAACACAGGGAGTTCCTGGAGCAACTCGACCTCTATCACATCGAGGGGGACTATCTCTTTGTCCATGCCGGCATCCGTCCCGGCCGCCCCCTAGATGACCAGACCCCCGCGGACATGCTGTGGATCCGCAATCTTTTCCTGGATTCAGACGCGGATCACGGCTTCATGGTGGTGCATGGCCATACCCCAAGTGACGGCCCGGAAACCCGTCCCAACCGTATCGGCATCGACACCGGCGCCGTCTATGGCGGCAAGCTGACCGCCCTGGTGCTTGAGGGCGAAAACAGGGATTTTCTTCAAGCCTGAACTTTTACAGGAATTCCGGACCGTCCAGCCGCATAAGGCGCCTGGCGGCGGCCCGGGCAAAGCGCAACGTCAGCGCCTTGCGGCGGGCGGCGGCCATTTTGAATTCGGGCGAGGGAATGACGATCGCCGCGTCGTAACGGTCGGCCACTATCACGCCGACGCCTTCGGGCAATACCGAGCGGTCGAAACCCTCCGCCACCGCGAAATAAAAGGCGTCGCAATAAGGCAGATATTCCTGCCATTTTCCGTCCGAACGGTAATCCGCCAGCGAGGATTTCACTTCGACGACCGTCAGCATGCCGCCGCGATCCAGCGCCATCACGTCAACCCGCCGTCCATTGCCCAGCGGCAGTTCGGCGATACAGGCATGGCCCATGTCGCCGAGGGCGCGCATCACCCCGCGGGCAAGGTCGCCAGCCAGTCCGCCCGGCACAAAATCTCCCTGCAAGCCACCATGCATGACCGCAGGCTAACACGAACAAAACAGGTACGAAAGTGTTGAGTTTTGCCGCGCTTGGAAACCTCTTGTTTGTAATTTCGGCGGTATAAAGGTTGCCGCATTTTTCTGGAGAAGCGCGCAATGCAGAACGTCCTGTTCCTTTGTACCGGCAATTCGGCCCGCAGCATCATGGCCGAGGCCCTGTTGCGGCACTGGTCGGACGGAATGCTTTCGGCCTTCAGCGCGGGCAGTCATCCGGCCGCCGAACCGCACCCGATCGCCCTGGAAATGCTGGAGGCGCGGGGCGTACCCACGACCGGCCTACGTAGCAAAAGCTGGAACGATTTCGGCAGCGCGCATGCGCCCAAAATGGACCTGGTGATCACAGTCTGCGACCAGGCCGCGAACGAAGTCTGTCCGTTGTTGCCCGGGACGCCCCTGCGTCTGCATTGGGGCCTGCCCGACCCGGCAGCGGCCCAGGGCGATGCGGCAACCGTGCGCGACGCCTTCGCCAAGGTCTGCGACAAGCTGGAAAAACGCATCGCACAGCTGGTCACCATCCCCTTCGCCGACCGCGACCCGGAAAGCATCCAGGCCGACCTGGACGCCATCGCCGAGGGTGACGATACTGTGGCGGCAGACCTGGCGGATCAATCCAATTCTTGACTGCGAGACCGGCAGCCCCTACCTCTCCGCGGAAAGGTCGTAACAGGCGAGAGCGGAGAGCAAATTCATGACTCCCAAGGAAAAGCTGGTCGAAGGGTACCGGCAATTTCGCAGCGGCGCCTATGCGTCGCAGGTGGCCGCCTACCGGCAATTGGCGGAGGGGCAACGCCCGACGACGATGATCGTCGGCTGCAGCGACAGCCGCGTCGACCCGGCGACGATCTTTTCCACGGGGCCGGGCGAATTGTTCGTGGTGCGCAATGTCGCCAACCTGGTGCCGCCCTTCACCAACGATACCTTCCACCACGGCACTTCCGCCGCGCTGGAATTTGCCGTGAATAATCTGAAAGTGGACCAGATCGTCGTTATGGGCCATGGCGAATGCGGCGGCATCCATGCCTGCATGGAGGCGGCGCATGGCCGCCCGGCAAGCTATTTCGTCGGCCCCTGGGTGGAGATCGCCGCCCCGGCCCGCGACGAGGTGCTGATGACCCAGAACTGGGCGTCGGAGGCCGACCAGCGCCGCAGCCTGGAGCGCGCGGCGATCATGCTTTCGCTGGAAAACCTGAAAACCTTCCCCTTCGTGCAGGAGGCGATGGAAACACGTGGGCTGGCGCTGGAAGGAGCTTGGTTCTCGATCGCCGAGGGCGCGCTTTACTGGCTCGACCACGAAAGCGGCGAATTCCGACTCGTAGAGGCGGACCGATAGGGGAAAATGCCGGCAAGGGGAGATTGGCGCGCCCGGCAGGACTCGAACCTGCGACCCCAAGATTCGGAATCTTGTACTCTATCCAGCTGAGCTACGGGCGCTTGTGCCTTTGAACGGGGCGCACATTAACCGAAAGCTTTTCCGGTTTCCACTCCCCATTTACTTAATTTTTTCCCCGCCCGGCGGCGGCGACAGTCGGCGGTCGGGGCGTTCCTGACCTGAGGGTAGCGGCGCGGCGGGATCGGCCGCCCAGGCGGCAACGTCGCGCAGCACCTCTTTCGCATTCAGGTCCCGCAGCAGGAGATGGTATCCCTGCCTGTATTCCGCAAGACGCCAGCTACCATCCGGCGGCAAGGCCCCCAGTAGAGCCGCCCTTGATTTGCGCCGCACGATATCCTCACGCCAGCCATAAAGGATCAGCATGGGGATCCTTATATTGGCGGCGGCCACCTGCGCCCTGTCGGCCAGCCCGATCATCCCGTAGACCGCATCAATCCGCGCTTTTTTCATGATGACAGGGTCGCGCCCCAGCGCGCGCATCATTTCCCTGTTGTCGGAGGGATGGGTCCCGGCCCCTTCGCCGGTGACCGTGGCCCATGGAATGGTGTGGGCGGCCAGCCACAGGCCGGCGCGCTCGAAAGAGGTGACACCGCCGCCTCCGGTAACGCCGGCCGCGGACAGGATGGCACCGTCGACATCGGGAGGGTTGTCCGACCCCAGGGCCACCAGGATGACCGAACCGCCCATGCTGACGCCGATGGCATAGATCGATATGCCGGGATGACGGTTACGCACCAGCCGGCTGACGGTTCGCAAATCTTCCGTAAGCGCCTCGTCGCCCGGCCAGAGCCAGCGTGTGTCGGTTTCGCCGAACCCGCGCTGGTCATAGGCATAGGTGGCGATTCCATCCGCCGCCCAGTATTCGGCGGCCGACTTGAAGCCGTTCGAATAATCGTTGAATCCATGGAGCGCGACGAATACGGCGCGAGGCGACTCCTCCGGCAGCCATTTGCGCAGCGGCAGCTTAACGCCATCGGCGGTGAGGATATGGTCTTCCAGGAGCCTGGCTTCACCGGCCGGCGGCCCCAGCCCGGTCACCGTCGGCGCGCATCCCCCCGCCAGCAGCAGAACCGCGAACAGCAGGGAGAAGAGGTTTCGCATCGCTCAGGCCGCGTCCGATTCCTCGCCGCGGGTTAGCTGCAGGAAGATATCCTCCAGGTCGGTTTCCTCGGTCGAGAGGTCGACGATGTCCATGCCCGCATTTCGCACGGCGTCAAGGATTTCGCCGATATGCATGCGGCTGGGCGGGTAATGGACCGTGATGGCATTGGGCGCAGTCAATTCCGCGGAAAAGGCCTCCAGCGCCGGCGGCAGGGACGCCAGTTCGCCCGCCAGCGTGATGGTTACCGTCTTGGCATCCAGTCGGCGCAGCAGCGACCGCTTTCCGTCATGGGCCACGACCTTTCCATGGTTGATAATGGCGATATGGTCGCAGAGTTCCTCGGCCTCTTCCAGGTAATGAGTGGTCAGCAGCACGGTGACGCCGCGCTTGTTCAGTTCCACCACATAGTCCCAAAGCTGCCGGCGCAGTTCCACATCGACGCCGGCCGTCGGTTCGTCCAGCACCAGGACCGGGGGTTGATGAACCAGCGCCTTGGCCACCAGCAGGCGGCGGCGCATGCCGCCAGAAAGGGTACGGGCATAGGCCTCCGCCTTGTCGTCCAGACGCAGCGCCTTGAGGATTTCCATGCTGCGCCGTTCGCGCTGCGGCACCCCGTAGAGGCCGGCCTGCAGGTCAAGCAACTGGCGCGGCGTAAAGAAGGGATCGATGTTGAGTTCCTGCGGCACCACGCCGATCGCCGCGCGGGCGTTGCGCGCGTCCTCGTCGATATCGATGCCCCAGATGCTGGCCTTGCCGGAGGTCTTGACCACCAGGCCGGCCAGGATGTTGATCAGGGTCGATTTTCCGGCGCCGTTCGGCCCCAGCAGCCCGAACAGGGACCCGCGCGGAATCGCCAGGTCGACATTGTCCAGCGCGGCCCGGGCGGCACGTTTTCCGCCGGACGTGTAGAATTTGGTCAGGCCGCTGACTTCCACGGCATAATCGGGCAAGGCGTTCGTCATGGTCTATCCGAAATGTTTTATGCCCGGACGGCGATCAGGGCAGTTGATTGTCGGGCGGCATTGGGTATCATCCGGCGGTCCCCGCGGTCAATGATCCGCCGACCGGGCATGTGCAC
>JBFFGY010000088.1:0-8817 GCA_041557215.1 Alphaproteobacteria bacterium | reverse complement strand
CTCGCCATCTTCTCGCGTCCGGAAAAAGCCCAACTCCATCAGTTTGGGGATACGGCACCATGTCAGGCGCGCCATTTCATGCAGATCATATTCGGGATGATATTGCAGCCCCCAGAAGGTTCCCCCCTGGTAGGTCACGCTGACCGCCTGCACCCGCGTGAAATCGTTGGAGGCCAATAGCACCGCGCCCGGCGGCAGGTGCGTGATCTCGTCCACATGGCTGATGAAGGCGTCGAAGACATTGCCCTTGCCCTCATAGAGTGGGTGCGCGCGCCCCTCCGGCGTCAGCGCGATCTTCCGCGCCACCCCCATCTCGCGCCCGCGGGGATTGGCGGCGCATCGCCCACCCGCCGCGACGACCGCGATCTGCGCTGCCCAGCAACTGCCGAAACTGGGCACCCCGGCGCGGAAGGCCTCGCGGCAGAATTCGATCTGGGTATGGACGCGCGGGTCGTCGTGATAGACGGTCAGGCTGCAGCCGGTCCAGGAAATACCGTCATAACCCTTCAGTTCCGCGCCCTTGGGCAGGCTGGCGCCCGGGTCGGCGGGGAATAGCACGTCGATGTCGGCCGCGCCGCCCGGCGTGCATTTCTTCAGCATTCGGACATACTGGTCGGCGGCCATGCTCGCGCCGCCGGCAACCAGTTCCTCGCGCGCTTCCTTGTTGTAACCGTCGATCACCAGGAATTTCAGATTGTCGGCCATGACGGGAATTCCCTCTCGTTAACGCCCCGCCACCCGGTCGATGGTGGCCGGCAGCTCGGCATGGGTTTCGCAGATCGCTTCGGCGCTGGTGGTGTCCTTGTCGTTGGCGCGCTTGGCGATGAACAGCACCGCCTTCATGCCCAGCGCCTGCGGCCCCTTCACGTCGTTATGGTCGCGGTCGCCGATATGGATCATCTCCGGGATGTCGCAGCCCATCTGGCTCGCCGCCGACTCGAACATCGTCTTGTGCGGCTTGGAATGGCCGACCTCGTCGGAAAAGGCGAAGCCCGAGAAATACTGTTTCAGCCCATGGACCTCCAGCAATTCGCGCAGGCAGCGACCGGGCGAGACGATGGTGTCGGAGACGATGCAGAGCCTGTAGCGCCCGGCCAGGTTGTCCAGGGCTTCCAGGGCGCCGGCAATGGTATCGGGCGGGATGTTGACCTCCATCTCCTCATGCTCCTTGACGATCTTTGCGAAGACCTCGTCGGGCAGGCTGCGGCCCAGGCCGCGCAGCACCACGTTCAGCCGGTCGGCGATTTCCCAGGTGATATGCTGGTCGTGCCAGACGGTATTGAAGGCGGCATCGGCGGTGGCGTAGGCCAGGCGGACGGTTTCCATGTCGATCGGCTCGATCGCGTTCAGCGCCTCCCAGACTAGATGCCGGCGCTCGTCATATTTGCTGCGCAGCCCCTGCGCCTTGCGCTTCGGCTCGTCCGAATCGTCGTCAATCAGCGTATCCCACAGATCGAAAGTAATCGCCTTGATCGCCATGAACCCTGTCTCCTTACGAATTGGCCGCCGGGACTGTAGTGACGCGAACGAATCCGCGCAAGCGAATCAACACAGCAGACGCCGCCGATCCGGATCATATGCCGCGCGGGTGAGGCGCCTGGCGGGATGGATCTTACCATGCACCTCGATTTCGTAATCCTCGTGGCCGGCCTCCTCGGTGGGGACGTAGCCATAGGCGATGGGCTTTCCTACCGTGTAGCCGTAGCCGCCGCTGCTGGTGACGCCCAGAACCTTGCCGCCGCGCAGAATGCAGGCGCCGGCGCGGACGGGCGCGTCTTCCTCCAGGGTGAAGCGGCAGAGCTTCTGGCGCGGTCCGGCCTCCCTGGCCTTGGCCAGCGCCTCGCGTCCGATAAAGTCGCCCTTGTCGATCGCCACGCAAAAACCGACCCCGGCCTCGTAGGGCGTGTAGTCCGGCGTGACGTCCGAACTCCAGTAGATATAGCCCTTCTCCAGCCGCAGCGACTCGATGGCGCGGTAGCCGGCGTCGGCGATGCCGTATTCCTGCCCCGCGTCCCACAGAAGTTCGTAGACATGGGCGGTATATTCGGCCGGGATATGCAGCTCCCAGCCCAGTTCGCCGACATAGCCGACGCGTAATGCCCGCACCGGCGCATATCCGATGCGGATGAACCCGCAGCTGCCGAAGGGCAGGGCCTCGTTCGAAACGTCATCCTCGCAGACCCGCCGCAAGACATCGCGGGCATGCGGCCCGCAGAGATTGATCACGCCCCAGCCGGACGTGACTTCGCTGAGTGTGACCGACCCGTCGCGCGGCATATGGCGGGCGATCCAGTTTGAATCGCGCGTGCCGAAGCCGCTGCCGGTGACGATGTAGAACCGGTCCTCCGCCAGGCGCGTAATGGTCAGGTCGGCCTCCACGCCGCCCCTCTCGTTGCAGAGCTGGGTGTAGGTAACCGATCCCGGCGGCCAGCCGAGGTCGTTGGCGGCGATAATTTGCAGGGTTTCGAAGGCTTGTCGCCCGGATAATTCAAACTTGGCGAAGCTGGTCTGATCGATCAGCGCCACGCGTTCGCGCACAGCGCGGCATTCCTCGCCGACCGCGTCGAACCAGTTGCCGCGCTCGTAGCTGTAGACGTCCGCCGGCTCCATGCCGGGCGGCGCGAACCAGTTCGGGCGCTCCCAGCCGAACTTCGCGCCATAGACCGCGCCCTTGTCCTTCAGGGTCTGGTAAAGCGGGCTTCGGCGCGCGCCGCGCGCGGTGCCGCTCTCGCGTTCCGGCCAGCCCATCAGGTAATGGTCCTCATACATGGCGACGGCGGAGTCGTAGACATATCGTGTGCTGTCGTGGAACGCCCCGAAGCGCCTGATATCCAAGGGCCAGAGGTCGACGCTGGGCGCCCCGTCCATAATCCATTCCGCCATGCGCAGGCCCGCGCCGCCGGCCGCCGCGATGCCGTAGAAAAAGCCGCAAGCGACGAAAAAATTGTCCAGTTCCGGCGCCAGCCCCATGATGAATTCGCCATCCGGCGAGCAGGGGATCGGCCCGTTCAGCAACTGCCGCACGCCCACTTCCATCACCGCCGGCGTTCGCATGGCGGCCGCTTCGGCCAGCCCCTCGAACTGCTCGAAGTTGGAGGGCAGCAGCTCGCGCGCGAAGCCCTGGGGCATGCCGTCGCGGGCAAAGGGCGCGGGCGCCGCCTCGAAGCCGCCGACGACGAAGCCGTTCACCTCCGGCTTGTAATAGAGCAGATGGTCCGGGTCGCGCATGGTGGGCATGCTCTTCGGCAGGTCGGGGATCGGCTCGGTGATCAGATATTGATGTTCCACCGCCGTGGTCGGCACGTTCACGCCTGCCGGCGCGCCGATATCGCGGCCCCACATGCCCGCGGCATTGACTACTATCTCCGCTGTCACACTGCCCTGGTCGGTGACGACGGCAGTCGCGCGGCGGCCGGTCAGCTCGATTCCGGTGACGCGGGCACCCTCTATAATCCGCACCCCGTTCATGCGTGCGCCCCTGGCCAGCGCCTGGGTGATGCCCGACGGGTCGATATAGCCGTCCGACGGGATATAGGCTGCGCCTACCACGCCGTCGGTGGTCATGATGGGGAACATATCCCGCGCTTCCTGCGGGCTGATCAGATGCATCTCCAGCCCGAAGCTCTTGGCCGTGGTGGCGGCGCGCTTGATCTCGGTCCAGCGATCCTCGGACGACGCCAGTCTCAGGCTGCCCACCTTCTTCCAGTCCGGATTCTGGCCGGTTTCATCCTCGATCCGGTCGTAAAGCGCGACGCTGGCCTGCAGCATGCGGGTGACGTTGCGCGAGGGGCGAAGCTGCCCCACCAGCCCGGCCGCGTGCCATGTCGCGCCATGCGTCAGGCCGCTTTTTTCCAGTAGTAGCACATCCTTCGCGCCCATCTTCGCCAGGTGATAGGCAATCGAGCAGCCGATGGCGCCCCCGCCGATAATGACAATATTGGCCTGTTGCGGAATGGTCCCCGTCATTGTCGCCCCCGTTTCTGCGCGTCGAATGGATTCGCTATGCAGGAATTAACATCACAAATCGCCACAGATTTCCACATCTTCCCACCAACGGAATATCCCGCCATAATGGCTGTGGGAGACTTGGGAACGGGAGCACAAGATGGATGCGAAGCTGGAAGCGGCAATCGCGCGGATACCTCTGTTTCAGGGACGGCAGCCCGACAGTATCGAGCGGCTGGGCGGACTGACTAACCTGGTGTACCGGGTGGGGTTTGACGGAGCGGACTATCTGCTGCGGATCGCCGGCGAGGGGACGGAGGACTATATCGACCGCGCGGTGGAGGCTCATAACGCCCGCGTCGCGGCCGATGCGGGGGTCAGCGCGAAGGTGCTGTTCTTCGATGAGGCGGATGGGCTGATGCTGGCAGATTATATCCCGGATGCCGCCACCATGAATGCCGAACGATTCAAGGACCTGGGCGCCTGCCGCCGTGCGGCGCTGGCATTCCGCCAGATGCACCAATGCGGCCAGGATTTCCATACCGTCTTCGACGTTTTCGACAAGATGGACGAATATCTGGCCCTGCTGGCGGAACTGAAGGCGCGGGTGCCCGACGGCTATGAGGAGGTGAAACGGGAATCGGACGTCGTGCGCAAGGCGCTGGCGGCGCATCCCGCAAAGCTGGCCCCCTGCCACTGCGATCCGCTGGCCGAGAACTTCCTCGATACGGGCGAGCGCATGTGGATCGTCGACTGGGAATATTCGGGCAATAACGACCCGATGTGGGACCTTGGCGATCTGTCGGTCGAAGCCGAATTCGGCCCCGAGCAGGACGAGGCGATGATGTATGCCTATTTCGACGGGCCGCCGCCGCCGGAACAGCTGGGCCGCATGGTGCTCTACAAGGCGATGTGCGATCTGCTGTGGACGCTGTGGGGCGTCATCCAGCATGCGAACGGAAATCCGGCGGAAGACTTCTGGGCCTATGCGACCGGCCGGTTCGATCGTTGCCGGAGGCTGATGGCCCGGCCTGAATTCTCAGGCCATGTCGAGGCGGTCGCGCGCGGGGGAGATTAGTTTTTGCCGCGGCCGCTCATGCGCAGGGCCGCGCCACGTACCAGGCCAAGATACTGGTCGTCCGATTCGGGATAGACCGAGACCACGAATTCCTCGCCCGGCGAGTCGTTCGCCGCGAACTGCACCGCGGCGTCGTAATCGGCAGCCTGAATTTTGCAAGTGCGCGTGCGCGCAGACCCGTCTTCAGCCGCATAAATGTAATGCGCAATCCAGGTCTTCTTTTCCATACGGGATTGTTCCACGGTTCGCCCCGTTCCTTCACCATAGCCCCAGTTATTAAGGAATGTAAGCGGATATGGCGAAAAAATGGTTAACGCGCCGCTGCGAAGACAAACTTTTGATAGATTCACCGGATAAAGACTTGCATTCGGCCTGCCAGCGCGCATTTTTTCCGTTACACTCCCGGCCGACAGCGACAGAACAACAGGGACCCGAAGAATGAACCGTCTTGCCGCCGCCACCGCTACCCTTCTTCTGGCCACCGGCCTTGCGACCGCCGCCCAGGCCGCGGAGGCCGTAAAGGCCCACGGCATCGCCATGCATGGCGACCTGAAATATCCGGCGACCTTCCGGAATTTCGACTATGTGAACCCGGCGGCGCCGAAAGGCGGCGATGTAAGGCTGGCCGCAATCGGCAGTTACGATTCCTTCAACGGGTTCATCATAAAGGGTACGCCGGCAATCGCGCTGGGACTGATCTACGATTCGCTGATGACGAATTCGCTGGACGAGCCTTTTTCGGAATATTGCCTGCTTTGTGAGACGGTCGAGGTGCCGGAAGACCGTTCCTGGGTCACCTTCACCCTGCGCCCGCAGGCGAAATGGCATGACGGCCAACCTGTTACCGTCGAGGACGTGATCTGGACCTTCAACACACTACGCGAAAAAGGAGCGCCCTTTTTTCGCTTTTACTATGCAAGCGTAGACAAGGTGGAAAAGGCCGGCGACCGGACGGTCAAATTCACCTTCCATCCCGGCGAGAATCGTGAACTTCCGCTGATCATCGGCCAGTTGACCGTGCTGCCGAAGCATTACTGGGAAGGCCGGGATTTCGAGGCAACGACGCTGGAGAAGCCACTGGGCAGCGGCCCCTATAAAATCGAGACTTTCGAGTCCGGCCGCTCGATCACCTATGTCCGGGTGCCGGATTACTGGGGCGCGCGCCTGCCGGTAAATGCGGGAACCAATAATTTCGACAAGGTACGCTACGATTATTACCGCGATTCGACTGTTGCCATCGAGGCCTTCAAGTCGGGCGCCGCGGACTATCGAGACGAAAACTCCTCGCGCCACTGGGCAACTTCCTATAACATCCCGGCCGTCAAGGACGGGCGTCTGAAGAAGGAGGAAATCCCGCACAAGCGTTCGGCCGGTATGCAGGGGTTCGTATTCAACATGCGGCGCGAAATCTTCAAGGATCCCGTGGTGCGCCAGGCGCTGGCCTACGGATTCGATTTCGAATGGTCGAACAAGACCCTGTTCTATGGCCAATATGCGCGGACCCGCAGCTTCTTCCAGAACTCGGAGCTGGCGGCAACGGGCCTTCCGCAGGGGTCCGAACGGGAAATCCTCGCGAAATATGCCGACAAGTTGCCGAAGGAGGTCTTCACAACCCCCTATATGCCGCCGGTGACCGACGGATCCGGCAATAACCGCGAACAGTTGCGGCAAGCCTTGCTGCTGTTGCAGAGCGCCGGCTGGGACATCAACCCGGAGAGCCGCAAGCTCACCCATACCGAAACGGGCAAGGTCATGGAGTTCGAGGTACTGCTGGTCAGCCCCTTGTTCGAGCGGATTGTCCTGCCCTTCAAGAAGAACCTGACGCGGTTGGGCATCGAGGTGAAGGTGCGTACCGTCGATTCAGCACAGTATCAGGAACGGCTGAACAATTTCGACTTCGACATGGTCGTCGGGACCTGGGGGCAGTCCATGTCGCCGGGCAACGAGCAACGCAACTTCTGGGGCTCCGAGGCGGCCAAACGTCCGGGTAGCCGGAATTTCGCTGGGTTGGAGGACCCGGTCGTCGACGAGCTGGTGGAATTGTTGATTTCCGCACCGACGCGCGAGGAACTGGTACAGCGCACGCGCGCACTCGACAGGGTGTTGCAGTGGAAGCATATCGTCATCCCGCACTGGCACACCCCCTATGACCGGATCTTGCACTGGGATAAATTCTCGCGGCCCACCGTGATTCCGGACCAGGGGACAAGCCTGTTCACCTGGTGGATCGACCCGGTGAAGGAAAAGCAGCTCGAAGCCAGGGGCCGCAGCCAGTAACGATAGCGAACGGGCCGGACCGCCATGCTCGCCTATATTATCCGACGCCTCCTGCTGGTGATTCCGACCCTGTTCGGAATCATGATCCTCAACTTCCTGATCGTGCAGGCGGCGCCGGGCGGCCCGGTCGAGCAGATCATCGCCCAGCTTCAGGGCACTGCGGTGGAAGCCACAGCCCGCGTCGGCGGCGGGGCGGGAACGGAGGTCGGCGGGGGCGGGTCGCCATCGGTCGGTCAGCAGGAAGGGCCGCGCGGCAGTTACCGCGGCGCCCAGGGCCTCGACCCGCAATTCATCGCCAGCCTGGAAAAGCAGTTCGGTTTCGACCAGCCGATGCATGTCCGCTTCGTCACGATGATGGGCAATTACGCGACCTTCGATTTCGGCGACAGCTTCTTCAAGGACCGCAAGGTGGTCGATCTGGTGATCGAGCGCATGCCGGTCTCGATCTCACTCGGGATATGGACGACGCTTCTGGTCTATCTGATCTCGATCCCCATGGGTATCGCCAAGGCGGTTCGGGACGGAAGCCGGTTCGATGTCTGGACTTCCGGGGTGGTGATCGCCGGCAACGCGATACCGTCCTTCCTCTTTGCGATCATGCTGGTGGTTCTGTTCGCCGGCGGCTCCTATCTCGACTGGTTCCCGCTGCGCGGACTGACCTCGCCGAATTGGGACGAGCTGTCGTGGCCGCAGAAGATCGTGGACTATTTCCACCATATGGCCCTGCCGGTCCTGGCAATGGTCATCGGCGGCTTTGCCGGGCTGACCATGCTGACCAAGAACTCCTTCATCGACCAGATCCACCAGCAATATGTCGTCACCGCCAGATCGAAGGGGCTGACTGAAAGTCGCGTGCTCTATGGCCATGTCTTCAGGAACGCGATGCTGATCGTCATCGCCGGTTTCCCGTCTGCCTTTATCGGCATTCTCTTTACCGGGGCGCTGCTGATCGAGGTGATCTTCTCGCTCAACGGTCTTGGTCTGCTGGGATTTGAGGCAGTGATACAGCGTGATTACCCCATCATGTTCGGCACGCTCTATTTCTTCACGCTGTTGGGGCTGCTTCTCAATCTGGTCGGCGACCTGGCCTACATGTTCATCGATCCGCGGATCGATTTCGAGAGCAGGGAGGTCTGATCCGCCGATGACGAAGGACAGCTTCCTGTTCATTCCGATTCGCCCGATCACAAGCCGGCGGATCGAGAATTTCCGGAAAAACCGCCGCGGTTATTGGTCGTTCTGGTTATTCCTGCTTCTGCTGTTGCTTTCGCTGCCCGCCGAATTCATAGCGAACGACAAACCGTTGCTCGTGCGGTTCGAAGGCAGTTTCTACGTTCCGGTGATAAGGGAGTATCCCGAAACGGAATTCGGGGGGTTCTTCCCCACCGAGGCCGATTACAGGGATCCGGTGGTGGTTGAGTTGATCGAGAAGTCGGGTTGGCTCCTCTGGCCCCCTGTTCCCTATTCCTACGATACCCATATCGCCGAATTGCCGGGCCCGGCGCCGACGCCGCCTG
>JBFFGY010000087.1:0-8910 GCA_041557215.1 Alphaproteobacteria bacterium | reverse complement strand
GCCCGCTGGTGGGACAGCCTGCCCTATATGGTGCTGCCCGTGCTGACCCTGACCATCGTCAGCATCGGCAGTTTCACCCGCTTCATGCGCGCCAGCATGCTGGAGACCCTGCGCCAGGATTTCATCCGCACGGCGCGGGCCAAGGGACTGGGCGAGGGCCGCGTAGTCTGGGGCCATGCCCTGCGTAGCGCGCTGACGCCGCTGGTCACCGTGCTGGGGCTGAGCTTCGGCGCGGTGTTTTCCGGCGCGCTGATCACCGAGATCATGTTCGCCTGGGCCGGCATCGGCCGCATGACCTACGATTCGATCATGGCCAGCGACTACAATCTGGCGCTGACCGGGCTGCTGTTCGCCACCGCGATGACACTGTTGGGCAATCTGCTGGCCGACATCGCCTATGTCTGGCTGGACCCGCGTGTGACCTTCGGCAGCCTGGAGGAAGGGCGATGAGCAGCCTGGCCGACAGCGCGCCTCGCGGCGCCCCGCACAGCATCACCGCCCGCATGGCGCGGCGCTTCCTGCAGCACCGTCTGGCCCTGGCGAGCCTGGTACTGCTGCTGTTGCTGGCGCTGCTGGCGTTGGCCGCACCGCTGGTGGAAGCATGGCTGGGAGTCGACGCCAACCAAGCCGATCTGTTCAACCGCTTCGCCCCGCCCTCGGCGGCGCATCCGCTGGGCGCCGACGAGCTGGGCCGCGACCTGGCCGTGCGATTGCTCTATGGCGGGCGAGTGTCATTGGCGGTGGGGTTGTCGGCGGCGGTCTTCGCGGCGGTCATCGGCACCACCTTCGGGCTGCTGGCGGGCTATTTCGGAGGCCGGCTGGATTCATTCCTGATGCGCTTCACCGACGGGGTGATCGCCCTGCCGCTGCTGCCGCTCTTGATCGTGCTGGCCGCCATCGATCTGGAGAAGGCGGGCGTGCCGGCGGAACTCGCCAGGTCGGAGGATATCAGCCTCTACCGCATTATCGTCATCGTCGCCTTGTTCGGTTGGACCACGGTGGCCCGCCTGGTGCGGGCCGAGGCGCTGCGCATCCGTTCGCGCGAATTCGTCACCGCCGCACGCTCCATGGGCGCCGGGCCCTGGCGGATCATGGCCGTCCATATCCTGCCCAACGCCGTCTCGCCGATCATCGTGGCGACGACCCTGTCGATGGGCAACATTATCCTGTTCGAGTCCGTGCTCAGCTTCCTGGGCCTCGGCATCCAGCCCCCGGTGGCAAGCTGGGGCAACATGCTGACCAATGCCCAGGAACTGATCTGGACCGCCCCGATGCTGGCGGTCTGGCCAGGGCTGGCGATCTTCATCACCGTCATCGCCTTCAACTTCCTCGGCGACGGCCTGCAGGACGCGCTCGATCCAAGGGCGGTGGAGTAGATCGAGCGACCTCATACTTCGAGACGGGCCTGAAGGCCCTCCTCAGCACGAGGCCCCAATGTTTATGCCCTCATGCTGAGGAGGCACGAAGCGCCGTCTCGAAGTATGAGATCGCTCCGGCCCTAAACCCCAAACACCCCCCTCTCCTGCTCGTCCATCTGGTCCAATAGCCCGGTCTCCCAAGCGAGATACTGGCGGCAAGCTTCCAGGTTTCCGGCGTGGCGGTCGTGGACGAAGAAGAGGTAGTCGATGCAGTCCGCATCTGCCGGGTCGTCCGGCGTGGCGGTTAGCCGCAAGCCCGCGGTGCGCGAGTCTCTTTCGGTGCCGGCGAGATAGACGATATCGCGATGACCGGCCTCGACGAGGTCGATGGCGGCGAGGCCGGCCAGGCGGCGGTCGGCAGCGGTCAGCACAATGCGCCTGCCCGACGGTAGATGCAGCCGGTCGAGGCGCGGCCGGATCGCCCATTGCGCGCTCTCGATATGGGCGGCGCGGTAGATCATGGAGGGGTTAAGGTCCAGCAGGGTAACTGAACCCTCTGCCAGTGCTGTTACCAGAGCTTCCGGGGAACATTCCGGCAAGGATGAAGGACTGCTCTGTTCCCCGCCGCCGGCCATGCCGGAAACATTCTCCCCCAGCACCACGGCATCATGACCCATCCGGCGCAGCCAGTGGGCGCAGATCGCTGCGCGGAGGTTGGTATCGTCCGTCAGCACCAGGCGGGCGCCACGCACGGCGACCCACTGGTCGGTGGCCTGGACAAGCTGGCCGCCCGGCGCATGGACCGAGCTGGGATAATGGCCTTCGGCGAATTCCTCCGCCGTACGTACGTCCAGCAGGTACAGGCTGCGATCCTCGTCCGCCTGCCATTTTCGCAGGGTTGTGGCGGCGACCAGGGGGATGTCGTGGCTGGCGATAAACGTGCTGGCGCGTTCACGAGACTGCGCCAGGTCCGACATACCGAGTTCGCCCGGATAGACCCGGTCGGCGCCGCACTCCAGCTCGTAGCCGGCAAGTTGCCAGCCCTGGGTGCCGTTCTCCAACGCGTATACGGGATTGCGGAAACCCAATTCGATGAGCGATTGCGCGCCCATGATGCTGCGCGTACGGCCGGCGCAGTTGATGACGATTGGGGTTTGCTCGTCAGCGACCAGTAGCGGCAGGCGATACCCCAGTTCGGCGTTAGGGCAGGCGATGCCGCCGGGGATGTTCATCTTCCGGTATTCGGCGACCGTACGCCCGTCCAGCAGGACGAAGTCCTCGCCCCGGTCGCGCATGGCCTGCAGTTCCTCGGCCGTCACATGCGGCGTGCCGCAAGCATGTTCGACCATCTCGCCGAAGGCCTTGCTGGGCACGTTCACGCCCTTGAACAGCGTGAAGCCCGCCGCCGACCATCCGGGCGCCCCGCCTTCGACCGCGGCAATTTCCGTATAGCCCAGCGCCGCCAGCCGGCGCGCCGCCTTCTCTGCCACCCCGTCGCCATCGTCGAGCAGCACGACGGGCACGGTCTTGCGCGGCAGTAGCCGTGGCGCCTCGACCTCCAGCCGGCTATAGGGCAGCGGTACCGCTAAGAAGGGATGACCCTCGCCATACTGGCCGTGCTCGCGAATATCCAGAAAGGCGATTTCCCCGCCCGCGGTCAGGCGCGGTTTAACCTGCTGCGGGGAGAGACGCCTCATCCTCAATCCATCGGTTTCAGGTCGCGCTTGTAGCGCTGGTGGTTTTCGACATAGTTGTCGGCGATCTGCTTCAGGCTGGCCTGCTGCTCTTCGGTCAAATGCCTGATCACCCGCCCGGGCGAGCCGAGCACCATTGAGCCGTCGGGAATTTCCTTGTTTTCGCCGATAAAGGTATTGGCGCCGATCAGGCAGTTCTTGCCGATCTTCGTGCCGTTCAGGACGATGCTGCCGATGCCGATCAGCGACCCTTCGCCCACCGTGCATCCATGCAGCATCGCCATATGGCCAACCGAGGCGTTCTTCTCCAGCGTCAGGGGAAAGCCCGGGTCCGCATGCAGCACGCAGCCGTCCTGCACGACCACATTCTCGCCGAGCGTGATCGTCTCGGTATCGCCACGCACGACGCTGCTCCACCAGATGCTTACATTCTTCCCCATACGCACGTCACCGATCACCACCGCATTGGGGGCAATCCAGTAGTCGTCGCCCTCGGTCTGAACGCGTCTGTCACCCAGTGCATATTTCATGGCTGAATCCCTTTCAGCTTCCGGTGAAGACCGGCTTGCGCTTTTCCAGGAAGGCGCGGCGGCCTTCCTTGTAATCCTCGCTGCGGAAGCAAGCATCGACCATGGCCTCGGCCCGCACCATGTCGCGCGCGTCCTCGTCCTTGCACAATTCGGTCACCGCCGCCTTCAGCGCCAGAATGGTCAGCGGCGCATTGGCGGTGATGCGCTCTGCATAGTCGGCGACATAGGAGTCCAGTTCCTCCAGCGGCACCACCCGGTTTACCAGGTTCATTCCCTTTGCCTCCGCAGAGTCGAACAGGCGGGCGGTGTAGAAGATTTCCTTGGTGTAGGACGGTCCGACCACGTCGATCAGGCGCTTGACATATTTCGCCTGGTAGCCGAGACCCAGTTTCGCCGCCGGAACCGCGAATTTCGAACCCTCCTCGCAGATGCGGATATCGCAGGATACCGCCAGCGCCACGCCGCCGCCGACGCAATAGCCGTTGATCTTGGCGATGGTCGGCTTGGGGAATTCCTGCAGCCTGGTATAGGTCTCGCCGGTGACGCGGGCATATTCCGCCACCGCCTCTTCGGTGGAGCGTTCGCTATCGAATTTCGAGATATCGGCGCCGGAAACGAAGGCTTTGCCGCCCGCGCCCGACAGGACCACCAGCCGCACGGCGGGATCGGTCTCGTATTCATCCAGCAGTTCCGCAACGCGCAGCCACATCTCCAGAGAGACGGCATTACGCTTTTCCGGATTATTGAAGGTGATGTGGCCGATGCCGTTTTCGACATGGCCGAGAATCTTGTCGGAACTCATGGGCGGTTCATCCTCGGAAATGATGGAATTGCTGATTGTTAAGGTGAGGCGGGCGGGCGGTCAGACAACCCCGACCTCACGGAAAGCTGCGATCTCGTCGGCACTGTAGCCGAGTTCGCCCAGCACTTCATCCGTATGTTGGCCGCATGTCGGCGGCGGCGCGGAAATTTTGCTCGGCGTGCGGATCATCACGATCGGCTGGCCGACCAATTCGGTCGGGCCGCGCTCGGTCGAATTCACTGGCTGGGCCATGCCGAGATGGCGAACCTGCGGGTTCTCGAACACCTTGTCGATGGTATTGATCTCGCCGCAGGGCACGCCGGCTTCGTTGAACAGATCGATCCAGTGCGCCGCCGGCTTGTCGCGCAGTACCCCGTTTATCACGTCGCCCAGCGCATCGCGGTTGTCGGAACGATCGGGCGGCGTGGCATAATCCGGATGGTCGGCCAATTCCGGCTTGCCCAACGCCTCACAGAAACGCCGCCAGATCACCTGCCCAGCTACCGCAAGATTGATATAGCCATCCGATGTTTCGAATACGCCGGTGGGAATGCTGGTGGGATGGTTATTGCCGGCCTGGCCAGGCACATCCTGATCAACGAGCCAGCGCGCGGCCTGGAAATCCAGCATGAAGACCTGGGCCTGCAGCAGCGAGGTCTGGATCCACTGTCCCTCACCCGAAGCTTCGCGCTCCAATAGCGCGATCATCACCCCCTGGGCACAGAACATACCGGCGCAAAGGTCGGCAATGGGAATGCCAACACGCATCGGCCCGCGCCCCGGCTCGCCGGTGATGGACATAAGTCCGCCCATGCCCTGGGCGATCTGGTCGAACCCCGGGCGGTCGCGCAAGGGGCCGTCCTGGCCAAAACCGGAAATGCTGGCATAGACCAGCCGCGGGTTGATCTGTTTCAGGCTCTCATAGTCGATGCCGAGCCGGGCCTTTACGTCAGGGCGGAAATTCTCGACCAGCACGTCCGCCTTCTCCGCCAGCTTCTTCAGGATCGCGATGCCTTCCGGCGACTTCAGGTTCAGCGTCAGACTGCGCTTGTTGCGGTGCAGGTTCTGGAAATCCGGCCCGCCGCGCGGCCCGCCAAGCTGGCCCTTGTCCTGGGATTCGGGAAGCTCGACCCGGATGACGTTGGCGCCCCAGTCGGCGAGTTGCCGAACGGCGGTCGGACCGGAACGGACACGGGTGAGGTCCAGTACGGTAAAGCGGCTCAGCGCCTTGCTGGCGGGTTGGATAGTCATGCGATTCCTCGCCTGTCTCGATTGCATTGCGGCACGACTATACAGATGCAGCAGGCGGATTGACAACTGTTGACAGTTTACATCCCGTCCTTGACAGAACGCCCGGGGCAAGGTCTAGTACATTCAACTTGCAGATCCAGAACGACAGAGATCGATGTCCCTGAACGACCAGAAACCGTTCCATGCCAGCAACGTTCAGACCTTGACCGTACTGGTACAGCGCGAGATCGAACGGCGCATTCTCACCGGCGCTCTGCCGGCGGGCAAACGCCTTTCGGAAAGCGCCCTGGCGGTTGATATGGGTGTCAGCCGGGGCCCCGTGCGCGAGGCCATGCGAGGTCTGCAACAGGCCGGGTTGGTGGAAATCGTCGCCAACAAGGGCGTAATCGTTCGCAAGATCGGCTATGACGAGGCGGTCGACCTGTACGACCTGCGCGGTTCGTTGTTCGGGTTTATCTGCGAAACGCTGGCGCGGCGCCGGACCGACGAACAGTGCGAGACCCTGAAAGACAAGCTGACGGGCATGAGGGCGGCGCTTCGCGCCGATGACAAGGAAACCTATTTTCGAATCAATCTGGAATTCCATGCCGCCATTGTCGAATTCTGCGGCAACCAGCGCGCCCGTGCGGTTTACGAAGGCATCGCCAAGGAGATGCATCTGTTCCGCCGGCGGGGCCTGTCGCGGATCGAGAACATGGAAGCCTCGATGGAAGAGCACGAATCCATTGCCGAGGCCATAATCGCGGGCCGCGCCGAAACGGCACGACGGGCCGGGATCAAGCATTTGCGCAATGGCCGGGACCGCTTCCTGGCGACCCTCGACCATGAGGATTTTGCGGGCAACTCCGAGAGGGAGAAAGCCGCAGCGGAATAGATCAATCGGTACGCCGGCCCCGAAACTTGACCGGCGTCATTCAACCGCCCGGACCGTTGGCAAACAGCGGCGGGCAACAAACTGGGAGGATATCATGGCTCAAGACTTCAAGACCGGCATTTCCCGCCGTCCGTTCCTGATCGGTGCGGGCGCGGGCATCGGCACCCTTGCGCTGGGCGGCATTGGCGCGCTGGCGCAGGAGGAGTTCCCGTCCAAGACCATCAATGTGGTGACCCACGCCGGCGCCGGCGGCGGCACCGACATCACCACCCGCATGATGATGCTGCGGGCCCGCCGCGAATTCAAACAGGATATGGTGGTGGTCAGCAAGCGAGGCGGCAGCGGCTCGGCGGCACTGCAATATGTCAACGGGCAGGAGCGCGACGGCTACACGATCATGACGATCACCCAGTCGCACATCTTCCAGATCCTTCAGAAGAAGGTGCCGGTCAAGATCGAGGATATGGTGGGCCTCGCCCGCGCGACAGACGACCCGCAGATCCTCGTGGTCAACGCCAAAAGCCCGATCAAGACCGCCGATGACCTGATCGCGGCATCGAAGAAGGCCAATGGTGGCCTGAAATGGGGCACCACCTTCGTCGGCGGCGCCGACCATGTGGCCATCCATCTATTCTGCAAAAAGGCCAAGGGCATCGAATACACCATCGTCCCCTTCAAGGGCGGCGGCGATATCGTGACCAACCTGGTCGGAGGCAATGTGGACGTGGCGCTGCTGAACTACGCCGAGGGCGAGTCGCAGTTCGAGTCCGGTGAATTACGGGCGGTATGTTCGCTGTCGCGCAATCGCATCGAATCGCTTGGCGACGTACCGACCGGCAAGGAAGCCGGCATCGACTACACCGCATCCACGGTGCGCGGTTTCGCCTGCCTGAGCGGCGTTCCCGATGACCGCGTCAAGATTCTTTCGGAAGGGTTGGTCAAGGCTATGAAACATTCGATCTACCAGGGCTACCTGGCGAATGGCGGCATGCCAGCCGACAGCGTGATCGGACACGAGGAGTGGACCGCCGAGATCCGGCGTATCCATGACGACAGCGTCGGTGCGCTGACGGACCTGGGACTGCTGTAGGACCAGTCAGCCACAGGAAAAAAACATGTCGGAAAATCCCGGAAGGGATGGCGGCGCGGCGAGCAAAGGGCTCGCCGCCCGTATCCCGCGCGATGCCCTCGCGGGCACGGGCGTACTGCTGTTCTGCTTGGCTGCCTGGCTGGTGACGCTTACTTTCAAAAAAGCCCCGCCGGCCCTGGCCCAGAACGTCCAGCCGGCGACATTCCCGCGCCTTGTGCTGGCGGTCATGGCGGCACTAGCCGTTATCATCATCGTGAACGCATTCCGTCTGCCGGACAAGCGGCCGAAACCCATACCGATGATGGTCTGGCCTTCTGCGGCGGTCATGATCGGCTTCGTGATCGCTTTCGATATCCTGGGCATTCTGCCCGCGATGATGCTCCTCTGCTTCGGGCTGCCGATATTATGGGGCGAGCACCGGCTTCTGTTCATCGTTCCCTATGCCGTTCTCTTCCCGCTCGCGGTCTATTGGCTGTTCGCCGTGGCGCTGAGCGTCCATTTCGAACCCAGCCCCCTCGTTTTCTGGTAGGAACCCAATGGATGTATTTCTGACAACGGCCGCCATGTTCGCCGATCCCCATCTGATCGGCATCATCCTGATGGGGACGGTCGGCGGGGTGCTGGTCGGAGCCATGCCCGGACTTAGCTCCACCATGGCGACGGCGCTGCTGCTGCCCTTTACGCTAACGATGGAGCCGATCCCGGCCATATCGTTGTTAAGCGCGCTTTATTGCGCCGGCACCTTCGGCGGATCGATAACCGCGATCCTGGTGAATGCCCCCGGCGCGCCGCCGGCCGCCGCCACCGCCTTCGATGGCTATCCGCTGGCGCAGCAGGGCCGCGCGGGGTTGGCGCTGGGCATCGCCACCATCAGCAGCACCATCGGCGGCATCTTCAGCATCATTGTCCTGATCGTGGCGGCGCCGTTGCTGGCCCGGGTCGCCTATGATTTTGGACCGCCCGAATATTTCGCGCTGGCCTTGTTCGGCCTGTCGATGCTGGCCTCGATCAGCGGCGAATCTGCTTTTAAAAATCTGCTGGGCGGCGCATTCGGCGTGCTGATTGCTACCATCGGCATGGACTTCACCACCGGCGTAGACCGCTTCACCTTCGGTTTCTGGGAACTCAGCGAGGGGGTTCATTTCATACCCGTGATGATCGGCCTGTTCGCCGGCGCCGAGTTCCTGACCCAAGCCGGCAAGCTGGATCGTACGGTCGTGCGCGCGGCAATTGACGCTGTCAAACTGCCCAGCTGGCTGGATTTCCGGAAAACGCTGGGCACGGTCGCCCGTTCATGCGGCATTGGCGCCT
>JBFFGY010000086.1:0-8950 GCA_041557215.1 Alphaproteobacteria bacterium | reverse complement strand
GGCGGCATGGCCATTGCCGATATAGATGAAGGGCTGGCCGTCGGTGTGGAAAACCTTCCTCAGGTCCACCAGGCAGCTATCGGTCACGGCCGTCAGTTCGGATCCATAGATGTCCACCGCCGGTCGATGCATGGCGGACAGGATTTCGTCGGGTACAGTGGTCGGGCCGGGGATGGACAGGAATTCGCGGCCATTGCGGACGGTCATGCGGGGGCTCCTCTCTTTTCGTCCGGCGTCGATATCACAGAATTTACAGCGATGGCAGGGGGTGCTTGCGTTTTCCCTGACAGCCCTGTTTCCACCCCACGATAATGTTATCGACGGCCCGCCAATTCCGCTCGCCGGCATGCGCAATTCGGCATATCGTTTTCCCGTTATTTTGGCGAACGGCGGGCGGGAATCCGCCTGGTATAGGGAGAATTACAGATGACCGACAAACCGGTTCGCCGGAAGGCGAGCGATTTCGACCAGGAGCTTATCAACCTCTATGACAAATATGCCCACGGACTGATCGAGCGGCGGGAATTCCTGGACCGCGCGACGAAGTTCGCGGTGGGCGGGCTGACCGCGGCGGCACTGCTGCAAACCTTGTCGCCGAACTATGCGTTGGCCGCGCAGGTAGACGAGAGCGACCATCGGATCAAGGGCAAGACGATCGAATATGATTCGGCGCAGGGCCACGGCAGGATCAAGGGCTATCTGGTGCGCCCGGCCGGCGAAGGAAAACGCGGCGGCGTCGTGGTGGTTCACGAAAACCGCGGCCTGAACCCCTATATCGGGGACGTGGCGCGTCGCCTGGCGGTGGCCGGCTTCACGGCCCTGGCGCCGGACGGGTTGAGTCCTCTTGGCGGATATCCGGGCACCGACGACGAGGGCAAGGCGATGCAGAAGACGCTCGACAGGGGCAAGCTGCTGGAGGACTTCATCGCGGTTTACGGGGTGCTGGCGGGGGACGCCAATTCCAACGGCAAGGTCGGCGCTGTCGGCTTTTGCTATGGCGGCGGGGTCTGTAACGCGATGGCTGTGCGCCTGCCCGACCTGGCGGCCTCCGTTCCGTTCTACGGCAGTCAGGCCAAGGCTGAGGATGTGCCGAAAATCCAGGCGCCCTTGCTGCTGCATTACGCCGGGCTGGACGAGCGGATCAACAAGGGCTGGCCGGATTACGAGGCGGCGCTGAAAGCCAACGGCAAGGAATACACCGCCCATATCTATCCGGACGTCAATCACGGCTTCCACAACGACACCACCCCCCGTTACGACCAGGCCGCGGCGGAACTCGCCTGGTCGCGGACGGTCGAGTTCTTCAAGGAGAAGCTGTCGTAAGGTTGGTGGGCTGGTTCCATCCGCCAGTCAATTGCTCTATTCTCGCCTCGCACAGCAGGCGAGGCGGGAAGGAGCGGTTGCATGGGGACGGATCTGAAATATGAGGGCATCGCGGCCGAGGTGCTGGATGCGCTGGCGGCGCACCGGCAAATTGGGCCGTTCAGCGACCGGCTTCCGGATTTTTCCATGGACGATGCCTATGGCGTGACGGCGGCGCTGCGCAGCATGCGCGAGGCACGCGGCGAGCGCCCGCTGGGCCGCAAGATCGGTTTCACCAATAGTGCGATCTGGAGCGAATATGGCGTCCATGCGCCGATCTGGGGCGACATGTTCGACAGCACCGTCGCCGATATTGGCAGCGGAACCTTCGATCTTTCGCCCTTGCTGGAAGCCAAAATCGAGCCTGAGATCGTTTTCGGGCTGTCGGTTGCGCCGACCCCCGGCATGGACGAAGCGGTGCTGCTGGATTGCATCGAATGGGTTGCCCACGGCTTCGAGATCGTTCAGTCGGTCTATCCCGGATGGCGCTTTGCCGCGACGGATACGGTCGCGGGGCTTGGCATGCACGGGGCGCTGCTGATCGGGCCGAGGCGGGCCATCGCCGATGCGCCGGCGGAAGGATGGTTGGCGGCCCTGAGCAAATTCAATATTGCGTTGACGCGCAACGGCGAGACAGTCGATGAGGGTGGCGGCGCAAATGTGCTGGGCGGGCCGCTGACGGCGCTGCGCCATCTGGTGATGCTGCTGACGAGCGACAGTCACAACCCGCCGCTGGCCGCCGGCGAAATCGTCACCACCGGCACGCTGACCCGCGCCTTCGAAGTCGCCCCGGGCGAGACCTGGGCGACACGGATCGAGGGCCTGCCGATCGACGGGCTGGAGGCGCGCTTCAAGTAGGGGGTGCGGGGTCACGATAGCGGCGACGGCGCGACCTCATACTTCGAGACGGCTGCTTCGCACCCTCCTCAGCATGAGGGCAGGGACATCGGAACCTCATGCTGAGGAGCGGCACGCGCCGAGTAGCCGCCGGAAGGCGGCGTGTTCGAGCCGCGCAAATGAGCCGCGTCTCGAAGTATGAGGTCGCTCAGCCTGGGCCATTCACCTTATCCGCCACGGCCGCTGGTTACGATATCCTTCGTCATCAGGGAAAGCCCCTCAAGCATCTTCAGCGATTGCCTCAGCCTGGCCTGCATGCTGCGGCTCAGGCGCTTGGGGTCGACGCGGGGGGTCGGCTCGCGGCCGATCTTGATGTCGTCGATCTGCTGATCGAGGATAAGCCGGGTGACGCATTGATGCGCGTCGCGCAGATTGTCCATGTCCTCCTGGGCCAGTGCGCCGGTCTCCTGCACCGCGGCCAAGCGTCCGGCGGTTGAGGTGGCGGGACTGGCCAGTTTCAGCGCCATGGTGCGGGCGCCACTGGTGATCGGGAACAGCCCGCCGAGCTTCAGGTCGACACGTCCTTCGCGCAGCTTGAAGCCGCCCAGCAGGCTTAGCGGCGCATGGTGATGCTCGATCTGGGCGGCCATCAGGTTGAGGAACAGCTGCGACTGCGAAGCATATTCCACCGCGAATTTGCGGAGCCGTTCGGCGAGGGCGAAATCACCATGAACGGGCACGAAATCGAAGAAGATGCCGATCAACAACAGCGCCTCCGGCTCCGGCGTGCGCAGCCAGCGCTGCACTTCTTCCTCCCAACTCGCCAGTGAGCGACGCCAGACCTCGTTGCTGGCCATGACATGCCCCTTGCAATAGGGGATGCCGGCCTGATCCAGCAGGTCGGAGGTACGCGACGCCACCTCCTTGTACCAGGCATCGTCGGACTCCGTGCCTTCATGGACGATGGCGTTGTCCTGGTCTGGGGCAAGCAGGCTCTCGCCCCGCCCGCCAGAGCCGAGCACCAGCATCGCCCAGGGCGCCGGCGCCTCGCCCTTGCCTTCCTCCTTCATCGCGGCGACGGCAAGCTCCGTGGCGCGGCGGGTCATATCGCAATAGACCTGGCTGATCACCGCGGCGACGTTCATCGCGCCCACCCCCTCGGCCAGCATGCGGCGAACCAGGCCGGGAAGCTCGGCGCGCACCGCACCCATTTCGTCTGCAGTCTGTGCAGCGTCGAGGCGGTCGCCGAGCTGCAGCGTGTCGCCGATGCGCAGCTTCAGCAGCGCCCGGCCGGTGACCATGCCGGTGGCGCGGCGCGTGGCCGGCTCCACTGCCACCAGATGGCGCACCTTGCGCGCCATCATGCGGCCCAACGCCTTGTAGACGAAGGCATCCTCGCGTACGTCATGGACCGGGCTGGTGAGGAATGACTCTATGGGATCTGCGGCGGCATTCGCGCCGTCCTCGGCCAGCGCCCGCAGAATATCCCGCTCGGTGATGATGCCGGTGGCGCGTCCCGCCTCGTCCAGCATGACCAGCGACGAGACCTTTTGTTCCACCATCCGGCGGGACGCTGCCTCCAGCGTCATGCCAGGTTCCGCGAGGGACAGCGGCTTGCGCATTACCTCGGCGACACGGTGGCGATAGGGGAAGGAATCCAGGCGTTCCAGCGGGGCCTTATCCATTCGGTTTAGCCTTCTGTTCGTTGCCGACGGCAGGCAGCCAGCGGGCCTGCCGTTGCTGGGCCAGCAGCAGTCGCGCATTCAGGGAAAATGTCCGCGCCGCGCCGTAGGTGGTGACGCCGCGATCCATCAGTTGCGCCATCAGGGCGACCCAGATCTCGGCGGTGACCAGCGCATCGCCAAGAGCCGTATGGCGGCCCTCGATCTCGACGCCGAAACGTTCGGCCAGGTTCTCCAGTCCGATTTCCTTTTCCTTCGGATAGAGCGCGGAATAGAGCAGGGCGGTGTCAAGCGCCGGCGGGGTCACCCAGGGCAGGTCGGCGCGGTCGCATTCGGATCTCAATACTGCGAGATCGAAACCGATGGAATGACCCACAATAACTGAACTCTCCATCATTTCGGCCAGTGGCGTCCACCCGGCGGGAAAAGCCGGTGCGCCGTCCACCATCCGGTCCGAAATGCCGTGCACGGCGGTGCTCTGGGGCGGGATCGGGATACCCGGATTGACCAGGCTATCCAGGTTCATATTGCCGTAGATACGGTGGCCCTGCGTGCGCACCGCACCCAGCGAAATGACGCGCGCCACGGCAATGTCGAGCCCGGTGGTTTCGCTGTCAAAGACAAGGACCGGCAGTTCCTCGAGCGGAACATCCTGCAGCGGGACGTCCGGCGCGATGCGGAATTCGGGGCGGCGTTCGTGAAGCGATGGGTCGTGCGAAATCAGGTTGCGCCGCCCGGGTTCCCGATGGGGCAGCGAAATGACGAAACCGCCATGGTCGCTCAGTGGCGCGACCAGCGCTTCCATGCGCCGCCCGTCGACCAGCAGCAATTCAACCTGGATTGCCTCGCCGGTCTCCAGCGCGCGATGCTCGATCTCCACCATATGGTCGCGGTCGAGCGCGGCGTAAACGGACGTGCCGACGGCAACGGCCTGTTCGCCAAGGACCTTCAACGCGGCATCGTTGACAAGGCTGACCAGTCCCGATTCCGTCATGACCAGCAGGCCTTCCGCGGCGGCGGCAACGACGGAGGCCAGCCAGTCGTCGGTGCGTCCGCCCAGCGCGCGCTGGGCCGTAATGGCCCGTCGCGTCGCCGACCCGAGCTCGATGATTTCGCGGTCGGCACCTTCGAGAGCGGGCCAGTCATCCGGAAGGGGGGTTTCCTTTCCGGCGGCTACGAGCAGCAGGCCGCGCAACCGTTCAAGGTCGTCGAAATGATGGCCGATCATTGCAAACCCAGCCCAGATAACACCGGTCGCGCCCAGCAAGAGGGCCATGAGAAGTCCGGCCTGCAGGCTGATGCCGGCGCGGAAATCCATGAAGAAGATTGCCAGCAGGACGACCGTGGTGAGCAGCAGCGCCCCGAGGAAGATCAGAAGCCGGGCGAAGGCTCGTCTTGCGCTTGCCTTTTGCCGCGGTTCCGCCATGTCGCCCCCGGGCTAGTTTCCAATCCGGTAAATGAAATGGGCGATGTCGCTTTCCAGCGGGAAGGACAGCATGCCCATCACGTCATATCCCAGCAGCCAGGGCATCAGGTAGAACCGGAACATGAAGAAGAACCAGGCCACATAGAGCGGCACGATCGGCCTGACCAGGAAGCTGGGTGTTATGAAGCGGAACCAGTGCAGCAGCGGATTGGTGACGCGCACGAAAAATCGCATGAAGAAGAATGGAGAATCTTCCGGCAGGAAGATGTTCATGCCGGTACGGCCGATCAGCGTCCACATCACAGCGCCCAGAACGTAATCGATCACGATCACCCAGATCGGAAAAGCATCAGCCAAAGATCCGCACTCCCTCCAAAATCTGCTTGGAGGAAACAATAGACTATTTCACTGTCCAGTAAAATGTCGGGGACTGCACAAAAAAGAGGGGCGAAGCATGGCTTCGCCCCCGAATTTTGATTGTTGCCTTCCTTTTAGTGCGATGCGGAGAGCACCGACTCACCCTTCGGAATGCGCATTTCGTCAACCATGCGCTGGATTTCCTCGTCGGGTTCCGGCGTCATCAGCGTGACCACCACCATGGCGATCAGGCTGACCGGCATGCCGATGATGGCGAAGCGCAGATGGTCGATGCCGATCCACGGCTCGCCGCCATTGTACACATAGTACAGGTAGGCCGAGCCGGACACGAACCCGGCAACCATGCCGGCGACCGCGCCCTGCATGTTCGCCCGTTTCCACCAGACGCCCAGCACCAGCGGGAAGAACAGCCCGGATGCCGCGAAGTCGAAGGCCCAGGCCACCGCACCGAGGATGCCGGTCAGTTGCAGGCTGGCGACTGCCGCGCCGGCCGCGCCGATGAAGAGCAGCAGCACGCGGGCCACGATCAGGCGCTTCCGGGTATCCGCCGACGGGTCGATGATCTTGTAGTACAGATCGTGCGACAGGGCGTTGGCGATCGCGAGCAGCAGTCCGTCCGCGGTGGACATCGCCGCAGCCATACCACCGGCCGCCACCAGACCCGAGATCACGGCGGGAAGGCCGGCAATTTCCGGCGTCGCCAGCACGACAATGTCGCCGCGCATGAAGAACTCGTTGATCTGGAGTATCCCATCGCCGTTGCTGTCGGAGATCGCCAGCATGCCGACATTGCTCCATTTCTGGATCCAGTCGAGCGATTGTACGTCGGCAAAAGCCTTGCCGATGATGCCGGTCGCCAGGCTCGGGTCCAGAACCTGCAGCTTGGTGAAGGTCGCCAGCGCCGGCGCCGTGAAGTATAGCAGGAAGATGAAAAGCAGCGACCATGCCACGGACTGGCGCGCCGCCTTCACCGAAGGCGTGGTGAAGTAACGCATCAGGATATGCGGCAAGGAGGCGGTGCCTGTCATCATGCAGAACACCAGGGTGACGAATTTCCACGCCGCCATACCCGTGCCCGCCTCGGCATGAGGTACCGTCAGGGCCTTCAGGCCGGCGAAGCTCTCAGTCGGGGCAGTGCCCAGATTGTGAAGCGCCTCGAGTTCGATGACGCGGGCGACGGCATCGCCGTACGCGAACTGTGGGATCAGGCCGAAGCCCTGCTTGTTCGACATCCAGAACACCGGCAACAGATAGGCGATGATCAGCACGATGTACTGGGCAACCTGGGTCCAGGTCACCGCGCGCATGCCGCCCAGCATGGAGCAGAGAAGGATACCCAACAGGCCGAACCAGACGCCGACCTCGAACGGGATCTGCAAGGCGCGCGAGGCAATCGTGCCGGTGGCGTTGATCTGCGCCGTCACATATGTGAAGGACGCCACCACGAGGACGACAACCGCGCAGAGGCGGGCAAGGTTGCCGCCGTAACGGGTGCCGATATAGTCCGGCACGGTGTAGCAGCCGAATTTGCGCAGATATGGCGCCATCAGCGACGCGACAAGAACATAGCCGCCGGTCCAGCCCACCACGAAGGCGAGATAGCCGTGACCGCCGAAATAGATACCGCCGGCCATCGCGACGAAGGATGCGCCGGACATCCAGTCCGCCGCGGTCGCCATGCCGTTGAAGACGGCGGGAACCTGACGACCGGCCACATAATAGGCGTCGATCTGGACCGTGCGTGACAGCCAGCCGATGCCGGCATAGATGAACACGGTAAATGCGATGAAAAGGATACCGATGGTATCCGCGCCCATCCCGAATTGTTCGAAGATCGCCATGAGAAGAATGAAGGCGATGAAGCCGCCCGTATAAATCCCATAAATCTTCGGCAGGTTCTGGATAAAGACGCTGCTTTTGCTTTCTTCAGACATCTGTCTTCTCCTCCCTGTGCTTAAGCGTCTTCTTCGGCGACGCCGGATTCGTCATCGATCTTCTGCTGGGCCCATGCCAGGTACCAGATCAGAAGGACGAAAACGATCAGCGAGCCCTGCGCGG
Source organism: Alphaproteobacteria bacterium (assembly GCA_041557215.1). Classification (GTDB taxonomy): domain Bacteria; phylum Pseudomonadota; class Alphaproteobacteria; order UBA8366; family JADFVY01; genus JADFVY01. Next base: position 1,207 of record JBFFGY010000086.1, on the reverse strand, counting down.
CCATGTAGAAACCGAGCGGGAAGCCAATGAATGAGTAATTGTTAAGGGAATCGGCGAACCAGTGGACGCCGAAGGAGAAGATAAACCAGATTATCAGGACGATAATCGTCAGTCTTTTGGTTTTTGCCCAGTGCGCTGCACGCACTTCCGGCGAAATATCAGACATAGTGTAAGCCCCCAGTCTGTTATAGCCACGCTACGGCAAGAAAAGCCGTCGGCTTTTTATGCCGCTGTTATTGTTTGTCATCGAATGGCCGGATATGTTTTTCTGTTCCCGGCCAGAGGTTTTTATTGTTCAATGACAAACAGCATTCCATCGTGCGATGAAATCCTGCGGTTATTGGCAACGCCCGAAGAATTACCATTAACGAATTTGAAATGCAATCCAAATGCTTAGCGAGCTGAAAACCGCCTTTAAAGAAACGATCGCCTATTTGTTCATGGCGTTAAAAGCGCTTTATTTCTGGCGCGCCGAGTCGGCGATTGTATCGGTTGACGAATTAGTACGTTACGTCGATACCAGGTCTAAATTCGTCGCCCAGACGACCCTCTTCGGTTACATAAAGACACGCGCCGGCACGCGTTACGTCTCGTTGTACGAGGATGAAATCTTCGTCCGGTCGGCCAATATCGCCAAGTGGGAAATCTGGCTCGCCAGCCTCTGCGATCTGGCGACCTACAGCGTCGCTAGCATAGGGCGGCGGGTGGGCGCACGGCCGGACGAGTTGGAGGCGCTGGCGGTTCATATTGTCGATGCGGTCCTGGCGGCCGAGCAAATTCCGGTGGAGCGACCACAGGGTTTCGGGGATGTTCGTGAGGCTTACGCCAAGCGCGCACACGCAACCCCCTGGCACCAGATTGAGCCGGGCGAAGGGCCGCTCGCGGGCAGCCTGGACGCGTTGATCGAATGGGCGCCGATTGCCGATGAACTGAAGATCCTGGACGAGGCGATCGTGCGCAACTCGATGCGCTTCAAATGGAAGAAGGTGCGCGACCAGTTCGAAAAGCTGATCGATGCCGATGCGGTGCTGGCGGACTGGCGGGCAGGCGGCGGCCGGGCGACGTCCGGTCAGGAGGGCGAGACAGGGTAGGCGCGGATTTCGCGCGGCCTCATACTTCGAGACGGCTGCTTCGCAACCTCCTCAGCATGAGGATCAATGATTGTTTGTGTCCTCATGCTGAGGAGCGGCAAAGCCGCGTCTCGAAG
>JBFFGY010000085.1:0-8997 GCA_041557215.1 Alphaproteobacteria bacterium | reverse complement strand
TCGAACTGCTCGATATCCGGTTCAAGCGGATCAACTACAATGAAAGCGTGCGCCCGAAAATCTACGATCGAATGATCAGCGAACGGCGGCAGATCGCGGAGCGTTTTCTGTCGGAAGGCAACGGCGAGGCCGCCAGAATCCGGGGCAATCGTGTGCGTGATCTGAACAAGATCCAGTCCGAAGCCTATCGGCAGGTCGAAGAGATACGGGGCCTTGCGGATGCGAAAGCCACCGAAATCTATGCAAAAGCCTACAACCAGAGCCCCGAAGCGGTGGAGTTCTACGAGTTCACACGAACCATGCAGGCATACAAGTCCATGATTGCCGAGAACACGACCCTCGTCCTTTCCACGGACAGCGACCTCTTCAAATTTCTGAAGGGTATGGCTCCGGATGGTGATGCCGTTCCGCCCAAACCTTTCGTCGAGAAGCAGTGACATTGGCCGTAACGAACAAGCGGGTCAAATTCGTGAAGCCCTTCTTCCTGGAGGGACTGCAGGGAGAGCAGCCATCCGGCACCTACAGCGTGGAGACGCGCAACGAGCGCACGGGATTTTTCGCATTATTTAAAGCTAAACAGACGTCCACCTGGATTCGAGTCTGCCGGAATTATGGAATTGGTGGCATTCTCCAGATCGTCAACGTCGATTCTCTTGACCTGGCGAACGCCCTGGAGCGGGATGTCATGTCGGACGGCGCGGAGAAATATAGCCTCTGTCCCCTTGCGGAGGGCGTCAATGAGAACGCGGCAAGTCGCTGGAGATGCCCTTGTTAGTCGGCGTTGAAACGGCAGCAAGAGAAACTTGATAAGGTCATGACGAACGACCCGGTCGATCTCGACGAACGTCGCGGCATGGCCGCACAGAAAGCGACAGAAATTAGCCGTAAGCGCCCTCATGTGTTTCAGACCTATCAGGCGGCCCTGCAACTTCGGCAGGACGAACCGGAGAAACTTCTCCTGGCCGCTCCGGCTGAGACATGGCCAGAAGCCGCAGCCAAGGCGCAATATCTGATACCCCTCTTCTCCGCCATCGCGGAGGCTCAGGATGGTGGTCTGCGGTGGATGACCCGCCCGGCCCAACTCCGACGATCTGATAATTAGCATTCAATGGTCGCGGCCGTCATCCGCTGTATCAATCAGCAGTTTTCTTTGACGCTGCCCACGGCTTCGGTTGCCGATCTTTTCTCTCAGCCTCGTGCCGTTCAGCTTCGTGCTTTTGGGCTGCGGCGACCAGAGCATCCAGGCAGTGGAAGTAGAGACGCGCCGCATCCTCGGGCGTCTCCGCATCCTTGCGCGTGACAAAGGCCGCTGCAATCAGCGCGGCCGCATGGCTCAGTTCTGGTATATCCATCACAAATCCTCCTGCTCGCACGAATTATTGCTCGCAAGCTAGCCAGATTATAGCCTGATGACCGGTCATCCGCTTGAATTTGTTGCGGGCCATTGAGTCACTCTCGCTGCCAATCCCGGTCAAGAGGCTGCCGGCTGCGAGGAGAGCCCAGCTCAGGCGAAGCGGACGGGTCCAAGGCCGGTGCGGACAGCGAGCCAGATGAAGCTCAGGACACCGATCGGCTTGCCCAAAACCAGACCCGCAACGATCGCCACGGAGACAGCATGCCCGACATCCGCGCCGGAGAGCAGGACTCCAACATTCGCGATCGCAAAGATTGGCATGATGGCGAAGCCCACCCACGGGTGCAGTATCATCTCCAGCCGTTCCACGGGGGAAAGGATCTCCAAAGCCGCTGCGCCGGCTCGCTGATCCTATAAAACAGAGCGCGCACCATGAGTCGACAGCCGATCAAAACCGGAGCTGTCCAGGCGAGCGCCGATAGGTCAGCTCAGTGGTGCATAGCAGACATTATGGCTGGCAGGCGGCTCTCTTTGTAACGGGGGTCTAGTATGCTACGCCGCGCAACCGGCTGCAAAATGACGGGTTCCAACTGGTACACACAACTGGTACACTGATGCTCGACTAGGCGGAAGAAAACTTAGCTAAATCAATACAGTGTTATCTTGGTTCGGCCTTCCCCTCCGGCACGCCATTCTTTCTTTCCAGCAGATTTTCAGCCCTGACCCCATTCGGCTCGCGGCGCCCTTGCCGTGCAGAGTTGATTTACATCAGAGCCTTGCCGGCCGGTTTCGCCCCATTATTGATGAGCATCGCCCGGTTACGGCGGCGTGGGGTCCTGGTTGTTGCGCCGATGCGCGTCCGGCCTGACGACCGTTCCGCGGAGGCTACCTGATTTTTCCGCCATCCGGCGCCTGCCGGGCCTTGCCGACTGCCGCGCGTCGACTGCGAAAGTACCGACGCGCGGCCTGTATCAACAGCGGGAGGCATTACGCGATGAGCATTGCGACCAGGGACGCACCGGCCGGCCGGCCCGAAACCCGCGAGGGGGTCTCCCTCGTCGACCACGCGACGGGGAAACAGTACGACCTTCCCATGCTGGGCGGTACCGAGGGGCCGAATGTCATCGATGTCCAGCATCTGTACCGGGATACCGGCTATTTCACCTACGACCCGGGCTATATGTCCACCGCCGCCTGTGAATCGCAGATCACCTTCATCGATGGCGAGAAGGGCATCCTGCGCCATCGCGGCTATTCCATCGAGGATCTGGCGGGACATAGCGACTTCCTGGAAGTCGCCTATCTGCTGCTTTATGGCGAACTGCCCAACCGCGAAGAGAAAGCGGCCTTCGAGCACGATATCACCTACCACACCATGCTGCATGAACAGCTGCATTACTTCTTCCGGGGTTTCCGGCGCGACGCCCATCCCATGGCGGTGATGGTCGGCGTGGTCGGCGCGCTCAGCGCCTTCTATCACGACACCACCGACATCCACGACCCGAAGCAACGCAGGACCGCGACGCACCAACTGATCGCCAAGATGCCGACAATCGCGGCGATGGCGTACAAATATTCCATCGGCCAGCCCTTCGTCTATCCACGCAATGAGTTGGGCTACGCCGAAAATTTCCTGCATATGACCTTCTCGGTCCCGTCGGAGGATTACGATATTCGCCCGTCCGTCGCGCGTGCGATCGACCGGATCTTCATCCTCCATGCCGACCATGAGCAGAACGCCTCGACTTCTACCGTGCGGACGGCGGGGTCCAGCGGCGCCAACCCCTTCGCCTGCATCGCGGCCGGCATCGCTTCGCTGTGGGGGCCGGCCCATGGCGGCGCCAACGAAGCCGTCCTCCAGATGCTGGCGGAGATCGGCCACAAAGACCGCGTCGGCGAGTTCGTAAAACGCGCCAAGGACAAGGACGACCCCTTCCGGCTGATGGGTTTCGGCCACCGCGTCTACAAGAATTACGACCCGCGCGCGGCCGTCCTGCGAAAATCCTGCCACGAGGTGCTGCAGGAGCTGGGCATCGACACGCCGCAGCTCGAACTGGCGATGGAGCTGGAGCGGATCGCGCTGGAGGACGAATATTTCGTCGATCGGAAACTTTTCCCCAATGTCGATTTCTATTCCGGCATCATCCTCAGCGCCATGGGCTTCCCGACCTCGATGTTCACCGTGCTGTTCGCACTCGCGCGCACCTCGGGCTGGGTGGCGCAATGGAAGGAAATGATCAAGGAGCCGAGCCTTAAGATCAGCCGCCCGCGGCAGATCTATAAGGGTTACACCCACCGCCCCTTTAAGCAACTCGACGACCGCTAGATGGCTTCCGCGCCACCGGCCCCTCCCCGGGGCGCCGGTGGCGGCCGCGGCCTTACTGGAACAGGGCGGCCCGTTCGATCAGTTCGTCGAGATTGGGCTCGTCCGGGTTACGCGGTTTACCGGGATGGATGATGCTGACCTGGCAGCTCTCCGCCGCCTCGACAAGTTGCCGGTAGCTGCCGGCATCCAGGTCGGCGATATAGGCCTGATTGTTTTCGTCATATTTGAACATATTCTTGTTGATCTGCGTGCATTCGTTGCAGGTCGTGCAGCGCGGTGTTTCGATATAGGGGTCGTCCGGCGATACCGCTTCCGGTTCGGCCGGTTCCGGTTCGACGATTGCTGTGGCGGCAACTGGTTCCGGCGTCGGCTCGACGGCCGTGGGCGGCGCCGACTGGGGTTGCATCTCGGCCTGCCGGGCTTTCAGCGCCTCCATCTCGCTGTTCTTTTCCTCCTCCCAGATTTCCCGCGCCTGCGCCAACTGCCGCCGGGCATGCGAGTTATGGATACCGCCAAGTTCCTGCAGCCCGCGCCAGGTCTCAAGGCAGCGCCGCGCGGCATTGACCAACCGGTCGTCCAGGACCGTACGACGGATTCGGGAACGCTTGTCCATGGTCCAGATATAGGGCGCATTGTCGGAACCATTCATGTTCTCCGCCACCAGGTAGTCCGCGGCGGGAACCATTGCGTCGGACCATTTGACATGGCTGGTCGGCACCCAGTGCCGGTCGTAGCGAGAGTCGCAGATCGCGAAGTCCGCATGGGTGAAGGGTACGGTTTGCGCCACCCGCTGTTGGTCTTCATCCTCGAAAGACAGTTCATGCAGCGACCAGTCCGACTCGGCCTGCGGATTGTCGCTTATGTCGAAGCGCGATGCCCAGTCGGGGCCCGCCGAAGGATCATAGGTAAAGCTGGGGAAGGCCCGCGATTCCATGGCCGCCGCGGCCAGCAGATAGGGCGGCATGCCGGCCACTGTCTTGGTGGCCCCGGAATAGACGCTGAACAGCGCCGGTCCGTCATAGAGCAGCCCATTCAGCACCCGTTCCTGCAGCCGGCACAGGCCGGAACTCGCCGCCTGGAACACATAGGCGTTGTTCACCCCAAGCGCCATGGCCGCCAACCGTGCGCTTCCCCCGCCGAACGAAGTTCGCGGCGGTTCCGGCGATGGATCGCCCAGGATATCGTCCGTCTGGATCAGAACCTTGACCGGGAAGCCGGATGCAATGGCCTCCAGAGCGCGCACCGTCTCCACCGCATCGCTCTCACCATCGCGCAGGCAGACCAGATAGGACGGGAACATCGCCAGATCGGCTTCCGTCAGGTCGCAGTCGTTGAACCGGGCGAAGAAGGCGTCATGCAGTTCCGGCCGGTATTTATTGCGGATTTCCAGTTCCGCGATACTTACCGCCTCGATGAAATCCACCATCTGCGGCAGGCGGTCCCGGAATGCATTCATCGCGTCCGCGCAATTGTCGAAAATAAACTGGTGGGGCTCTACGCCGTCCAGCCACCGCTCGGACGCCCGGCCCGGCGCGTAAAAGCGCTGCGACTGAAGCACCATGAGCACCGCTTCGATCCGCTGACGGCGCTCGCCGCTCAACATTTCGCTGTGCGACCCTTCGACAAGTACGCGCGACATCGCGGAAAAATCGAAATCGCTTTCGAAAGTGTCACCAACCGCAGATTTCAGGATTTCCGGGCTACGCGCCTTGTCGGACTTTACGAAATCGGCCTTCAGAATGTCGGAAAGTTTCAGGATAAGCCCGTCGACGCGCTTGCGGAAAACCCGGGCCTTGCTGGCATGAATCATGTCCCAGGCATGGACCAGGAACCGCACGGGCGTATCCGCGTCGCATTCGATTATCCGCCCGTCGACATCCATTGTCTCGCGCACGACGTCCAGTTTCGCGGATAGCTTTTGACGATCCGCCCCCTTCTTGGTGGCCAGCAGTTCCTTCTCCGCCTGCCGCCAGAGGCGCGACAGGGGTTTCTCGCTTCCGCCCGACACCAGTTCCCGAATCCTGGCTTCCATGTGAAGCAATTGCCAACGGAACTCGTCCCCTTCGGGGCCCGACGGCACATTCTTGCGGATCAGTTCGTTCATTACCACGGAAAGGGGCTGCATTCTGGCGCTGCCCCCATCATTTTCCGTGAGAACCAGGGGGTAGTCATAGCGAAGTTTGCCGAGATCGGCATAGCCGGCAAACAACGCCGGACGCTGCATCTGCAAGGCCTGCCCGTCGGTTCCCTCTTCGGGATTCCGTTCCAGCAGGCGGGGGCTCATCAGTTCAAGCGATATGCCGTCCATGGCACGATCCAATCAATATCCAAATTACTCTCGGGCGGGCAACCTCCAGACAAAGCCGGTGTCTATTCCGCCGCAACCTTCCCCGGCTCTTCCGGCCAGATCGTGACCTTGTCGAATTCCTCGTCAAGAACGGTCCGGATCAAGCCCGGGGTATTCGGGCGTTCGCCTTCGCGCAAATCCTCGTAACAGGGGACTTCGCTGTTGCGATACAGAATACCCACCGGAATCTCGTCGGTGAGCGACGCGATCTCGCGGGCGCGGTCGATGTCGGCAGGGTCGTGAATTTCCTGGTTGCGATATGTCTTGGAAAGGCTGGCGCTCAACTGAACGCCGTCGGGATGGACAACAAGCCGCATCCGGGACGGATCGCGCACCCAGTCGTCGAAGCGATGGGGCATGAACTCCGGACATCGCTGCAACACACGCACGAACGAAAAGCCCTTGTGGCGGAATGCCTGGGAGACGATGTCGTACAACACGTCGGGGATCCAGTCGGCCACCTGCGCCACGAAGGATACGTTGGACACGCCCAAGGTGACTGTCAGCGGATTCAATGGGTCGAGATAGGAGCCTCTCGGCGTTGTATTACTTATTTGCCCCCTGGGCGAAGTCGGCGAGGCCTGTTTCTTGGTCAGGCCGTAAATCTGGTTGTCGTGCATCAGCACGGTCATATTCATGTTGTAGCGGAGCGCATGGATCCAGTGGGCGGCGCCGATACTACAACAGTCGCCATCGCCGGTGGTCACGAACACATGAAGGTCGGGCCGGCGCATTTTCACACCCTCGGCAACAGGCAGCGCGCGCCCATGCAGCCCATGAAATCCATAGGCATTCATGTAATGCGGCAGGCGGCTTGAACAGCCGATACCGGACACGAAAACGGTCTTTTCCGGTTCAAGCTGCTCGTCGCGGCACAACCGCTGGATTGCGGTCAGGATGCTGTTATCGCCGCATCCCGTGCACCAGCGGGGCGGGATATCGCTCTGATAGTCGTGGATATCATGCGCCTCGTCGATCAGCTTGAGGAGGCATTCGGTATGTGCAGACTCCATCTCATCGCCCTCTCTATGACAATTTCCCGCGCGCCACTTCGACGATCGCGCCGGGTTTGATCGGCTGCCCCCGCGTTTCACCCCAGCAATCCACGTCAATCAGGTAGCGTGAGCGCAACAGCAGGGCGAGGCTGGAATACCGGCGGTTATGTTCGTCGATCATGGCATCGCCCTCGCGGTCCGACCAGTTGTTCTCGATCGTCATGACCTTGTCGAACCGCTGGAGCACCTCCTTGATGCCGGAAGCCATGGGCTGAAGGAATTTCAGATGCAGCGAAGACACCCTGTGGCCTTCATGCCTGAGCCTCTCGACTGCCTCTTCGATGGCGCCCTTGGTGCTGCCCCATCCGACCAGCAACAGGTCTCCTTCCCCGTCGCCGAATACCGAGGGCGTCTTCAGGGTTTTCTGGAAGGCTGCCAGCTTCATGGAGCGGTTGCGGATGCCCTCCTGATTTATCTCGGGATCATAGGCAACGCGACTGGAACGGTCGTGCGCCAGGCCGGTAAGACAATGCATCCCGTTTGGCTGCCCGGGGATAAAACGCTCCGCCAGCCCGGTCTGCGGATCCCAGTCGTAGGCCTTGGCGCCGTCAGGTACCGCGCTCTGGTCGATCGGCGGCGCCAGCCAGTCCTCCCGGAAATGCGGCCGCGGATAGGGCTGCTGGGCTGTCGCCAGGCTCGCATCGGTCAAAACCATGACAACCATATTGAAGGCCTCGGCGATCTTACGCGCGGTGATCATGGCATAGAAACAATCCTCGATGGTCGCCGCGGCAAAGACGATCTTGGGCGCATCGCCATGCCCGCCATAGATCGCCGCCAGCAGATCGCCCTGCTCCGCCTTGGTGGGCTGGCCCGTGCTGGGCCCGCCGCGTTGGACATCCACGACGACGAGCGGGATTTCCGCCATCACCGCCAGGCCGATCGCCTCCTGCTTCAGCGACAGGCCGGGGCCGGAGGTGATCGTCACCGCGCATTTCCCGGCATAGGAAGCGCCGACGGCGAAAGCGCAGGCGGAGATTTCATCCTCGGCCTGGTGCACCACGCAGCCCACCTTCTCGAAGATATCGCTGAGGTAATGCGAGGCGGAGGTCGCGGGCGTTATGGGATACATGGCGCAGACTTCCATGCCCGACGCCACAACGCCGAGCGCCAGCGCGGTGTTTCCGTTCATCACGACCTGCGGCTCGCGCGGCTTCGACGACTCGATACTGAATTTCAAATCAAGGGACGACTCGGCCCATTCGTATCCAGCCTGCAACAGTTCCAGGTTGGCCTCGATGACCTTCTCGTTCTTCTTGCGGAAAATGAACGAGACCTGTGCCCGCGCCAGGTCGAGATCGAGGCTGTAGATGCCGCACAGCATCCCCAGCACAAACATGTTCTTCCCTTTCCGGGGATCGGGCACATACTTGATGCATTCCATCTCCATGGGAATTTCATGGACCTGGAATCCGGCATCCTTTAGCTGACCGCAGGTGCGCTCATAGGACTCGGCGATCTCTGGGTCGGGATCGTCGCGCCATTTGTTCTCCAGCAGAATGATACAGCCGGGTTTCAGTTCATTCGCGCGAACCCGGCTAAGCAGCACCTGCTCGTTGAAAGCAACGACAAGGTCGGCTTCGTCGCCGCCATTCATGATCCGCCGCGATGCCAGTCGGACGCGGTTGCCGCTGGCACCGGCTATACTGCGCGCCGGCGGTTGGATTTCGGCGGGAATGATTTCGACGGTCCAGATGCCGTGGCCCATCTGTGCCGCGATTGCACCGAAAGACTGGCCGCAACGCTGGGCGCCCTCACCGGAATCGCTGACAATTTCGACGATGTGCTCTGTTATCGGCACCGCGGCGCCCTTGGGGCGCTTTGACTCTGCCTTCGGTTTCGGCGGCGATTTCGGCGGCTCCTTGCCCTTGGCCGCTGGTTTGCGTCCGCCGCGACGGCGAACCGGATCCTGCTC
>JBFFGY010000084.1:0-9019 GCA_041557215.1 Alphaproteobacteria bacterium | reverse complement strand
GTACTGCTGCATCTGGTGGACGGCACCCAGGAAGACCTGGTGGAGGCCTATCGGACGGTGCGGCAGGAACTGGAGCAATATGGCGGGGGACTTAGCGAGAAACCGGAAATTCTGGGCCTCAACAAATGCGATGCGCTGGACGAAGAAACCATCGCGGAACGCAAGGCGGCGCTGGAAAAGGAATCCGGCGCGCCCGTGCTCGTCCTTTCCGGCGTATCCGGCGAAGGGGTGGACGCGGTATTGTCGGCGCTGCTGAAGGAAATCAGGCGCGACCGCGCCGCCCGGGAGGCGGAGAAGAAGGCCGCCGAGATACCCGAGGAAGGCTGGACCCCATGACGACGCCACTGGACAGGCTGAAACGGGCAAAACGCGTCGTCATCAAGATCGGCTCGGCCCTGCTGGTCGACCAGGAAAGCGGCGCCATCCGCCGCAACTGGCTGGCGGCCCTGGCCGACGATATCGCGGCGCTGCATGCGGAAGGCAAACAGGTCGCCGTGGTGTCTTCCGGTGCGATCGCGGTGGGACGGCGGCATCTGGGGCTGACGGGCCGTGTGCTGCGGCTGGAGGAAAAGCAGGCCGCCGCGGCGACCGGCCAGATCCGCCTGGCACATGCCTATGAAGAGGCGCTGGCCCGCCACAATATAACCGTGGCGCAGGTTCTGGTAACGCTGGACGATACCGAGGAACGCCGACGCCACCTGAATGCCCGCAGCACCCTGAACCAGCTTCTGGCGCTGGGCGCGGTGCCGGTAATCAACGAGAACGACACGGTCGCCACGCAGGAAATCCGCTATGGCGACAACGACCGTCTGGCGGCGCGCGTCGCCGCCATGATCAGCGCCGACTTGCTGGTGCTGCTGTCCGATATAGACGGCATGTACGAAGCCGACCCGCGCAAGGATCGCGACGCGAAGCATATACCGGAAATCAGGGAAATCACGACCGCGGTCGAAGACATGGCCGGCGCCGCGCCCGAGGGGTTTTCGTCGGGCGGCATGATTACCAAGGTGGCGGCGGCGAAGGTCGCGCTGGGCGCCGGCTGCCATATGGCGCTGACCGAGGGACATTCGATGAATCCCGTGCGCAAGCTCATGGAAGGGGGGCGCTGCACATGGTTCGTGACCGCTGCCAATCCGCGCACCGCGCGCAAACGCTGGATTGCCGGGTCGTTGAAGGCGGCCGGCGAACTGATCGTCGATAAGGGTGCGGAAGGTGCGCTGAGGAAAGGCAGCAGCCTGCTGCCGGCAGGCGTCACCAAAGTGAACGGGCGGTTCGACCGGGGCGATCTGGTGACGATCCGAACCGCAGAGGGCAAGGAAATCGGCCGCGGGCTGATCGCCTATTCGGATGAGGATGCGCGCCGCATCGCCGGACACAAGACCGGTGAAATAGAGGAGATTCTGGGCTATCGTGGGCGCGACGAGGTCATCCATCGCGACGATCTGGCCCTGGACTGACCAACGGGAGGAAAGACAATGGCTGGTGAAGCGGCATTGAAGGCTGAGGATATTGCCATCGAAATGCGGCGGATCGCCGAGGCTGCGCGCGTGGCGGCCCGGGAACTGGCGCAGTCAAGCGGTGAGGCGCGCAATGCGGCGCTGATGGCGGCGGCGGCCGAAATCCGCGCGAACGCGTCCAGGATCGAGGAAGAGAACGCCAAGGACATGGCGTTCGGCCGGGAAAAGGGTCTGTCGGATGCGCTGATGGACAGGCTGCTTCTGAATCCCGATCGAATTGAGGCCATGGCCAAGGGGCTTGAGGAAGTCGCGGCCCTGCCCGACCCGCTGGGGACCGTGCTGGCGGAATGGGAGCGGCCCAACGGGCTTCATATTTCGCGCGTCCGCGTGCCGCTTGGCGTGATCGGCATCATCTATGAATCGCGCCCGAACGTAACCGCCGATGCCGGGGGGCTTTGCCTGAAAGCGGGCAATGCGGCGATTCTGCGCGGCGGTTCGGAAAGCTTCCATTCGTCGACCATTATTGCCGAATGCCTGCAGGCGGGGCTGACCAGCGCGGGATTGCCTGCGGCGGCGGTACAGATGCCGCCGACCCGTGACCGGGCGGCGGTCGGCGCCATGCTGACCATGCCGGACCTGATCGACGTCATCGTGCCGCGCGGCGGCCGCTCGCTGATCGAGCGGGTGATGGAGGAAAGCCGCGTGCCCGTGCTGGCGCATCTGGAGGGCATCTGCAGCGTCTATGTGCACGAGGCGGCGGATGTGGATATGGCCCGCAGGGTGACGCTGAATGCCAAGATGCGCCGAACCGGCATATGCGGCGCGGCGGAGAATCTGCTGATCGACCGCAAGGTGGCGGCGGCACAGTTGACGGGCATCGTTGACGATCTCGCGTCTGCGGGCTGTGAGGTGCGGGGCGACGAGGGCGCGCGGGCGATCGATTCGCGCATCGTGCCGGCGACCGACGCGGATTGGTCGACCGAATATCTGGAGCCGATCATTTCGGTGAAGCTGGTGGACGGGGTCGACGACGCGGTGAATTTCATCAACCGCCACGGTTCCCACCACACCGATTCCATCATCACCGGCGATGCGGGCGCGGCAGAGAGCTTCCTGAACCGGGTCGACAGCGCCATCGTGATGCATAATGCCTCCACCCAGTTTGCCGACGGCGGCGAATTCGGTATGGGGGCGGAAATCGGTATATCCACGGGCCGGCTGCATGCTCGCGGCCCGGTCGGCGCGGAGCAGCTTACCACCTATAAATACATGGTGCGGGGAACCGGCCAGACGCGGCCCTGAAGTCAATAATAAGGGGCGGCTGAATAGCCGCCCCTACCCTTTTCCCCGATTCAGGCTCAGGAACCGGCGATGCTGGCGCGCAGACCGCCGATCTCGTTCTCGAGATGGGCTGCCTCGCTGTTGAGGTGCTTCAGCTTGTCGAACAGCAGTTGCCGTTCCAACTTGGTCAAATCCCGCTTCGTGCCGTCCTCTTCGATATAGTAATTGCCCTCGATACCCGCCTCGATGCCGGCTATCTCCGAGCGGACCTGGGACAGTTCACGTTCCAGGCTACGAATCTGCTTGTTGATGTCATAGACATAGCGGCCGGCCATGTATCCTTCGGTGAAATCCGCCTCCAGCTGCCCGGCCGGGCAGACCTTCCGGTTGCTGGCGCCGCGCTTGCCTTCGCTGTAACCGCGCTCGTAGGTGCAGAATTGTTCAAGCCCGACCAGACGACCCTGATTGTATTGCTCGGCGTCCGGTGCGATGCCGACCTCGGCGCAATCCTTGCGGTAATTGCCGATCCGGGTCAGCGGGTAACCCTTGGCGCCGTCTTCCGTGCCGATCGAATACCAGTCGGCGGCGAGGCATTCCTCCTCGGAAATGGAAGCGCAGGCGGAAAGGACGAGAAGCGTGGCCATCAGCAGCGGCAGGGCGAGCAGCCCAAACAGCGATCGGTTTTCCTTTCGTGCCGCGGCCCTCGCGGCCGAATGCCGGTTCGGCAATTGCCCATGTTTTCTCAATGTCCTGATCTCCCACTTTGATTTGCGATACAGCAATACCGAATTGGCGGTATTCGGCGGCAACGAGGCGCAATTCTTACGCATGGCGCCTGAACAAAGCGTTAACCCGGCTCAGATCGGCCTATTCGCGATTCCGTCGAAGGGGAAACTGTGCGAAAGAATGACCGATGGGAAACCGAGTGGACAGTAATGGCGAAAAACAGGGCCGCCGGCGGGTGGGCCTGCTGGGCGGATCCTTCAATCCGGCCCATGAAGGGCATCTGCATATCAGTCGGCTCGCCCTGGAACTGCTGGCGCTGGACGAGGTCTGGTGGCTGGTGTCGCCGCAAAACCCGCTTAAACCGGAGGCGGGGATGGCACCACTCGATGCGCGTCTGACAAAGGCGCGGCGCCTCGCGGAAAATCACCCGGAAATAAAGATATCGGCGCTGGAGGAGGAACTGGGCACCCGCTACACGGTGGATACGGCGCAAGCCCTTCGGGCGCGCTATCCCGGCACCGATTTTGTGTTGCTGGTGGGGGCCGATATCCTGGAGGAACTGCCGCGCTGGCGGAAATGGGAGCGGCTTTTCCATATCCTTCCCATTGCAGTTTTCGCCCGAAAACCCTATTCTTTAAGGGCGTTGTCCGGTCCGGCTGCGCAGCGCTTCGCCGAATTCCGCATCGCGGAGGAAGAAGCGCCGATGCTGGCGGGCCGCTCGCCGCCCGCCTGGGTCTTCCTGCATATCGCGGAACATCCGGCATCTGCGACGGCAATCCGGGCCGCGCGCAAGACAGGTTAGTCGTGTGAACTGAAAAAAGGGATACCAGCCATACCACTCAAACAAGGGAAGCCCGTGAGCTCCCAGGATCTTCTGGCGGTGGCTATCGCATCGCTGGAGGACGACAAGGCAGTCGATGAAACCGTCATCGACCTGTCAGGCAAGTCCACCATGGCGGACTTCATCGTGATCGCATCGGGAAGATCGCAACGCCAGGTCGGCGCAATGGCCGAACATCTCGTCGAAAAACTCAAAGCAGCCGGCGCAAAGTCGGTCCTCACCGAGGCCAGCGGCAATGCGACTGGGTGCTTGTCGACGCTGGCGATATCGTGATCCATCTGTTCCGGCCTGAGGTGCGGGAATTCTACAAGCTGGAAAAGCTGTGGACCCCGACCAGCGCGGCCGGCGCACCGCAGGCGGCACAGGCCGTTTAGGCCAGCCGCCCGGGCCCCATGCAGATCGAAATACTGGCCATCGGGCGCGCCCGGGCCGGCCCGGAGCGCGCGCTTTACCAGATCTACGTGGATCGGATCCGCTGGCCCATAACCTTGCGTGAACTCGAGGAGAAGCGTCGCCTGCCGCCTGCCGAATTGAAGGAAAGGCAGGGGGCACTGATTCTTTCGGCGATTCCCCGGAATTCGATCGTGCTGGCCCTGGACGAGGGTGGACGCGATGTTCCGAGTGAAGGTCTGGCCGATATTCTTGCCGATATCGAACATCAGGGACGCGACTACGCAACCTTCGTCATCGGCGGGGCAGACGGGTTGTCGGTTGCAGTGCGTGACCGCGCCGACCTGCTGATTGCTTTTGGCCGTCAGACATGGCCCCATATGCTGGTCCGCGCGATGCTGGCCGAACAGATCTACCGCGCCCAGCAGATATTGGCGGGACATCCGTATCATCGGGGTTAGATCCCGGAAAATAGCGCTATTATTGGCCCGGGGGTTTGTATGAGCAGGCGAAACTCTATATAAATCCGGCCACTGGAATTATGGATTGTTACAGATGACCGATTCGCCCAGCCTGCGCCCTGTCGTTCTATGCATCCTCGACGGTTGGGGCGAGCGGGAAGAAACCGATTTCAATGCCGTAGCCGCGGCCGATACGCCGGTATGGGACCGCCTGCGCGCGACCTGCCCGCGCGCCCGGCTGGACGCCTCGGGTGGCGAGGTCGGCCTGCCGGACGGGCAGATGGGCAATTCCGAGGTCGGCCATATGAATATCGGCGCCGGTCGCATCGTGATGCAGGACCTGCCGCGCATCGACGCCGCGGTGGCTGACGGCAGCCTGGCGAAAGCCAAGGCCTTTACAGATTTCGTTGCGGCGCTGAAACAAAGCGGCGGCACGGCGCATTTGCTGGGGCTGATGTCGCCCGGCGGCGTGCATTCGCACCAGGACCAGATGGCGGTGCTGGCGAACATGCTGGCGGATGAAGGTATTCCCGTGGCGGTGCATGCCTTCATGGACGGCCGCGACACGCCGCCCTCCAGCGGGCGCGGCTATATGGCGGACTTCATTGCCGCGGCGCCGCGCGCCACCATTGCCACGGTGACCGGGCGCTATTACGCGATGGACCGCGACAAGCGCTGGGAGCGGGTGGAAAAGGGCTATGCCGCGCTGGCCGAGGGCAGGGGCGAGGCCGTCGCCGACAGCGCGCTGGCGGCGATCGATGCGGCCTATTCCGCCGGCAAGACAGATGAATTCGTGACGGCGACCGTGGTCGGCGGGTATGGCGGCATGAAGGATGGCGATGGCATCCTGATGGCGAATTTCCGTGCTGACCGCGCCCGCGAACTTCTGGCGGCCCTGCTGGACCCGGAATTCGACGGCTTCGCGCGCGGGCGGCAAATCAACTTCGCCGCGGCGACGGGACTAGTGGAATATTCCAGTGCGCTGGCGAAATTGATGAGTTCGATCTTCGCGCCGCTGGCGCTCGACAATGTGCTGGGCCAGGTCGTGGCGGATGCCGGGCTGAAGCAGTTGCGCATCGCCGAGACCGAGAAATATGCCCATGTCACCTTCTTCCTGAATGGCGGCCGCGAAGAGGTTTTCCCCGGCGAGGACCGGATCCTTATCCCCTCGCCGAAAGTGGCGACCTACGACCTGCAGCCGGAAATGTCGGCGGCGGAAGTGACCGACAAACTGGTCGAGGCCATCGACAGCGGCAACTACGACCTGATCGTGGTGAATTACGCCAATACCGACATGGTCGGCCATACCGGGATCATGGATGCCGCGACGGCGGCGGTCGAAGCGGTGGACGAATGTCTTGGCCGGCTGGAGGCCGCGGTCGTCCGGGCTGGTGGCGCCCTGCTGATCACCGCCGACCATGGCAATGCCGAGAATATGCGCGATGCGGCAACCGGCGAGCCCCATACGGCGCACACGCATAACTTGGTGCCCCTGATCCTTGCGCCGGACATCCTGCATGCCAAAGGCGTGGCCGATGGCCGCCTCGCGGACCTGGCGCCGACCGTGCTGGAACTGATGGAGTTGAATATTCCGGCGGAAATGACCGGATGCTCGCTGATCCTTTCCGGGGACGAACGGCGTGCGGCGGGCTGATGGCCTGATACGCATATTGATGCTGGGCGCGCTGCTGCTGGCCCCGCTCCCCTACGCCGCGCAGGCCGACGAAAAAGAGGACCTGAAGAAGGTCGAGGACCAGATCCGGCTGGATCGCGAACGCGCCGAGGCGCTGGAAAGGAAGCAGCGCAAGGCGGCCGAGGATCTTCACAATCTGCGCCGCGAGGCGATCGCCGCCGCGAAAAAGGCGCAGCGGCACGAAGCCAGGCTGATCGACCTGGAATCCACCCTGATGGAACTCAGCAAGCGCGAGGATGCGATCCGCGAATCGCTCACCCGCCGGCGCGAGCAGATGACGGGAACCCTGGCCGCGTTGCAGCGGATTTCCCGCAACCCCCCGCATTCCATGCTGGCCTATCCGGATGCCCCGACCGATATGGTCCGCAGTGCCCTGTTGCTGCGCACCGCGCTGCCCACAATTCAAAAGCAGGCTGACGAGCTTTCCCAAGAGCTGACCGAGTTGGCGAAGGTCAGGGAAGAGACGCGCCTGAAGCTGGCGGCCGTCGAGGCGGAGACCCGCGAGTTGGAGGAGGAACGCAAGAGGCTGGAAGGCGTGCTTAACCGGAAATCGACCCTGCTGCGCCAGACCGAGTCGGAACGCACGGAAGTCAGTCGCCGCATGGCCGAACTGGGAAAGCGGGCCAAATCGATTCGCGGGCTGCTGGAGCAGATCGAGGCCGAACGCAAGCAGCGTGAAGAGGCGGAACGCAAGCGCCGCGAGGAAGAGCAGCGCCGCCTGGCCGAGGCCGCCCGGTCGCAGGAAACGAAACCCGGTGACGAGAAGGCAGCGGCAGCACGCGTCGCGGCGCTGGCGAAACCCGCCGGAATCAGGCCTTTCCCGGCAAACGGGCCGATCACCGATCCGGTAAGCGGGCGGATCGTAAAGCGCTATGGGGACCGCAACAAGTTCGGCCAGACGGAGCGCGGGGTGACCTATGCGGTGCGTCCCGGCGCGCAGATCGTGGCGCCCCATGACGGGCATATTGCCTTTGCGGGCCCGTTCGAGGGATACGGGCAAATCTTGATTATCGAGCATGACGGCGGATACCATACGCTGCTTGCCGGGTTGGCGCGGCTGGACACATCGGTGAGGCAGTGGGTGCTGGCCGGCGAACCTGTAGGCGCGGTGGGCGAATCCACCATCGACAAGGGTGGGGAGACTGTGGGACTTTACCTTGAACTCAGGCGAAAGGGCCAACCGATCGATCCGAACAGATGGATCGCCAGCGGGAAACAAAACAGGACGAATGGATGATGTTTAATGTGAAGCGGGCCGCTACGGTGGCGGGGATTGCGGTAATCGGTCTGGCTCTGTGGACGACGGATGCGCCGACCCAGGAACCGGTTTCGGATACGCTGCGGCAACTGGAGCTGTTCGGCGATGTATTCGACAGGGTACGCGAGGACTATGTCGAGGAGGTTTCCGACGAGGAACTGATCGAGGCCGCGATCCAGGGCATGTTGAGCAGCCTGGACCCCCATTCGACCTACCTGAACCCGAAAGCCTACAACGATATGCGCACGACCACGCGCGGCAAGTTCGGCGGGCTGGGCATCGAGGTCACGATGGAGAGCGGCTACGTCAAGGTGGTTTCCCCGATCGACGACACGCCGGCTTACCGCGCCGGCATCCAGGCGGGCGACCTGATCACCCATCTGGACGGCGAACCCGTGCTGGGCCTGACCCTCAGCGATGCGGTGGAGCGGATGCGCGGAGCCGTCGGCACGACCATCGTACTCACTGTCCTTCGTCAGGGTGAAGAGCCGTTCGATGTGTCGATCACCCGCGACGTGATCAGCATCAAATCGGTCCGCTGGGAGGCCAAGGGCGATGTCGGCTATATCCGCATCACCGGTTTCAGCGAGCTGACGGAAGCAGGGTTGAACACGGCCGTGCGAGAACTCAAGAAGGAAATCGGCAACAGGCTGGCCGGATTCATAATCGATTTGCGCAACAACCCGGGCGGCCTGCTGGATCAGGCCGTGGCCGTCAGCGACGCCTTCCTGGAGCGCGGCGAGATCGTCTCCACCCGCGGCCGGCGCGAAGAAAGCGCCCAGCGTTTCAACGCCGAACCCGGCGATATCACCGGCGGTCTGCCGCTGGTGGTGCTGATCAATGGCGGCTCTGCTTCGGCATCGGAGATCGTTGCCGGCGCCCTGCAGGACCACCGCCGTGCGATCCTGCTGG
>JBFFGY010000083.1:0-9023 GCA_041557215.1 Alphaproteobacteria bacterium | reverse complement strand
GATGATCGAGTCGGGCGTTATCGACCTCGAGGGCGACGGTTCCAAGGCCGCGCTGGTCTACGGTCAGATGAACGAGCCGCCGGGCGCTCGTGCCCGTGTCGGCCTGACCGGCCTGACCCTGGCGGAATATTTCCGCGACGAGGAAGGTCAGGACGTGCTGCTGTTCGTCGACAACATCTTCCGTTTCACCCAGGCCGGCTCGGAAGTGTCGGCGCTGCTGGGCCGCATTCCCTCGGCGGTGGGCTACCAGCCGACGCTGGCCACCGACATGGGCGCCCTGCAGGAGCGCATCACCTCGACCGACAAGGGTTCGATCACCTCGGTGCAGGCCATTTACGTGCCGGCGGACGACCTGACCGACCCCGCGCCGGCCACCTCGTTCGCGCATCTTGATGCGACTACCGTTCTGTCGCGCCAGATCGCCGAACTGGGCATCTATCCGGCGGTCGACCCGCTCGACTCCACGTCGCGCATGCTCGACCCGCGCATCATCGGCGACGAGCATTACGCGGTCGCCCGTTCGGTGCAGGAGGTTCTGCAGACCTACAAGTCGCTGCAGGACATCATCGCCATCCTGGGCATGGACGAGCTGTCGGAAGACGACAAGCTGGTCGTGGCCCGCGCCCGCAAGATTCAGCGCTTCCTGTCGCAGCCCTTCCATGTGGCCGAAGTCTTCACCGGCAGCCCGGGCAAGCTGGTCAGCTTGGAAGACACCATCAAGGGCTTCAAGGGCATCGTCGCCGGCGATTACGACGACCTGCCTGAGGCGGCCTTCTACATGGTCGGCGCGATCGAGGAAGCTGTCGAGAAAGCCAAGAGGATGGCGGCCGAGGCCGCCTGATAAGGAGCCGTCCGCATGTCCGACAAGGTCGAATTCGAACTGGTATCGCCGGAACGGTTGCTGGTTTCCGAATCCGTGGAAATGGTCGTCGTGCCCGGCGCCGAGGGCGACTTCGGCATTCTTCCGGGCCACGCCGCAACCGTTTCTTCGATCCGGCCCGGCGTGTTGGCCGTGTATGAAGGCGGCTCGGTCACGTCCCGCGTGTTCGTGGCCGGCGGTTTCGCCGAGGTAACCCCCGAACGCTGCACGGTCCTGGCTGACGCAGCCGTACCGCTTGAAGACCTGGACCGCGGCGAGATCGAGAAGCTGATCCCGGACCTGAAGGACGATATTGCCGCGGCACGCGACGATGCCGAACGGGAAACGGCGGAGAAAGCCCTTCTCATTGCCGAGGCCAAGATCGCGGTGCTTGATAACGCCATTTACTGACCGTTTTTTGTTTTTCCAGCCGAAGCGCCCCGGATCGAAGGATCACGGGGCGTTTTGCTGTTTGGCGTACCTCGCGGCAAGAGGCAGAATTGCGACGGCTGGCCGGGGATTAGTCGGCAAAAACGGGTGACATTGCGCTTGTGCAGAATAATAATGCCCGACTTTTGAAAGCCCGAAGCTCCTTGCAGCGCGAAAATTGGGGGGAAAAATGCGAACCATCCTGAAGCTCGGACTGATGGCAGGTCCGGCAGCTCTGATTCTAATCCTCGCCGGGCCCGCGTCCGCGCAGGAAGCGGCGGAACTGAACGGCGCCAACACTGCCTGGATTCTTACCTCCACAGCCCTGGTTCTGTTCATGACGCTACCCGGCCTGGCCCTGTTTTATGGCGGCCTTGTCCAAACTAAGAACGTGCTGTCCGTCCTGATGCATTGCTTTGCGGTGGCCTGCCTGGCATCCGTTCTGTAGTTGCTGATTGCCTACAGTTTCGCCTTTGGCGACGGGAATGCCTTCTTCGGTGGATTCGGCAAGGCCTTCCTGTCGGGTGTTTCCGCGGACACGCTATCCGGCGACATCCCGGAAAGCGTTTTCTTCATGTTCTAGATGACCTTCGCCATCATCACTCCCGCTCTGATCGTCGGCGCCTTCGTTGAACGAATGAAATTTTCCGCCGTACTATGGTTCACGGCGCTCTGGCTGATCATCGTCTACGCCCCGGCAGCACACTGGATCTGGGGTGGCGGCATGTTGTCGGACGGCGGCATTCTCGGGCTCGGCGTTCGCGATTTTGCCGGGGGTATCGTCGTGCATGTCACGGCCGGAACCTCGGCCCTCGTGGCCGCGGTAATGGTTGGAAAGCGCCGCGGCTTTCCCGCCGAGATCACGCCGCCCCATAGTCCCGTCCTGACCATGATGGGCGCGGCGATGCTGTGGGTTGGCTGGTTCGGCTTCAATGCGGGCAGCGCGCTGGCTTCCGATGGCGCGGCCGGCATGGCCATGACCGTAACCCATATTTCGGCCGCTACCGCATCGTTGGTCTGGATGGCGCTGGAATGGCTGCGCTACGGAAAACCCAGCCTCGTGGGTATCGTGACCGGCATGGTGGCAGGGCTGGCCACGGTAACTCCTGCCTCCGGCTTTGTAGGTCCGCTCGGCGGGCGCGTCTGCGGTCTGGCCGGTGGCGCCATCTGTTTCTTCGCGACTCCCTGGGTCAAACACAGTCTGGGCATAGACGACTCCCTCGACGTGTTTGCGGTGCACGGTGTCGGTGGCATCACAGGATCCCTGCTGACCGCAGTCTTCGCGGTCCCGGCGCTCGGCGGCCTTGGCCTTGCCGACGGCGCCACGATCGGCAGCCATCTCTTCACCCAGGCGGCGGGTATCGTGATTGTTGCCGTCTGGTCTGTCGCTCTCAGCTTCATCATCCTCAAGGTGATCGATGTCGCCATCGGGCTGCGCGTACCGCCCGACCAGGAAATCGAAGGGCTCGACATCACGACCCATGGCGAACGCGGCTACAGCCTGTGATTCGCGGGATCGGCAATTTCTTCAGGGAACAACGACCATGAAATTCATCATCGCAGTCATCAAGCCGTCGAAGCTGGACAATGTGCGCGAAGCGCTGACGGAAATCGGAATCGAGGGCATGACCGCCAGCGAGGTAAAGGGTTATGGCCGGCAGAAGGGCCATAAGGAAATTTACCGCGGCTCTGAATACACCATCAATTTCGTACCGAAGATCAAGATAGAGGTCGCCGTAACCGACGACATGGCGGAACGTGCCATGCAGGCGATCCAGGATTCGGCGGCAACCGGCCAGATCGGCGACGGGAAGATTTTCGTACTGCCGATGGAATCGGCGGTCCGGATCCGAACCGGCGAGAGCGGCAACAACGCTCTTTGACTGGACTTATGCGGAAATTAAAGCGCCCGGAGATTGTTCTCCGGGCGTTTTCAATCTGCGTCCCTATTTCGCTATTGCTGCTGCTGCATCTGCATCATCAGGGCGTTCATATCCAGTTTCTGGTATCCGGCCGGCACTTCGAACAGGGAAGCATCCGGGTTGCCGACGGCGATGTCCCTGACTTCGAATGAGTTGCCGTTGTCCTCCACCGTCTTGATGCCCATTTCCAGCTCGGGATCGTACCAGACAACCGCGTCCGCCGGTTCCTCGCCCTCGGGAACGGCGGTTTGGCCGGTGCAGCGCCATTTCTCCGTAGCGCGGCCATTCAAGGATTCGTCGCCCAGCTTTTCGCCGTCCGAATAGCCGGAACAGGCCCGCGCTTCATACGGTTCCCATCCCGATTGTTCCGGCGGAATTTCCATATACATCCGTTGACCGTGAATCACGGACCAGACGAGGTCGGAATCCCATTTCATCAGCGTAGAAATGCTTTGTCCCTGAATTTCCATGTTCAGAAGGAAACCGCCCTGGCCGGCATGCACCGTTCCGATCTCCTGGACCTGGCCGCCGCCCTGTGCAACCCATAACGAGCCGGAGAACCCGGGTCCCTTATACAGATCGGCGGAAGCCGACGCCGGCAACCCAATAAGAATGGCCACCGATGCTATAGCTGCTTTGAACCTCGTCCGCATGCTCTTGTCTCCTGACAAATGGCGAAAAAATATTGCCAGGAATGTAACTGGCGGCGGGTTAACAAGACCCAAACGCTCCGAGCGGATTTCAATTGCCCCCCCGGGCCAGGAACAGGTCGGGGTTGGGCTCCCCGGGGACAATGTTCCTTAATTCGGTGATATATCCCTGCTCGTCTGAGCGGATCTGATAGCGCAATTCCGGATCCCACCAGATCTTTGTATCCGGCGCATAGCGCGTGCTGCCCAGGCATTGCCAGATTTCCGCAGGGCGGCCTCCTGCTTACCGTTACCCAAAGACTTTCTGTATTCGAAATCGGCGCAGGCAATCCCGTGGAATCGGCCCCAGTCATCGTCCCCCATCGGCAGAAAATTCACCGACCCGGTATCGGTATCCACATAGATGAATTGCGGAACGGCGAATTGCGCAATGATTATGTCAGGGCCCTGGATCGGACTGATCGCTTCAAGCCGATAGCCGACGCTGCCGACATAAAGCCTGTATCGCAGTTCGAGGGTCTCCTCCGTCGCGAACCAAGCCTCTGCGGAAAAGGGCTGTCCCCGGTATCCGTCCGCCGACGCGGCCCCGCCCAGCGAAATGGTGGCGACCATTACCAGAAAGCCGGCGGCGAACCCGAATAGTTTTCCAGCCACGGGTGCGATATCTCCAAAAGGGTTGTCTCAACCCTTTTTTTAATCGACCGATTCCACCTCTGCAATGCGGGCTGTCGCCTTTACCGGGCCGGATTCGGTGGGAACATTGAACAGGCTCGGTGCCTGCCTGCCGGGCTTGATGTTCTTCAGTTCGATCTTGACGCCGTCATTCGATTCCAGGCGGACGAAATGCCTGAGCTCCTCGTCATACCAGACAGTCACCCGATGATCCCATGCATAACCCCCGTCCAGAAGCTCCTGCCTGGGTTTGTCGCAGCGCCAGATCTGTACTTCGCGCCCCCCTCGGGCATCGGACCCGACCTGAAGGGCATTATGGAATCCGGCGCAGGGCGAATCGTCGAACAAAACGGCGAATTTCCCGCTCTTGTCTTCGTTGATGTCCACCCGCCGGTTTGCTCCGACCGAGACCGAATATCGATTGAAGCTATTGAACAGGAATGTTTTCACCCTTGAACGGCCATCGATATCCATGCGATAGCCGCCGCGATCGAAATAATAGCGGCCGTGGTACTTGCCGCTTCCCAGCCGGGAGTCGCGAATAACCAGATCCGCCGCAAAACCGGGTCCCGAATATTCACCGGAAACGGCCGGTGACGCCACCAGGGCGGCGATCATGGTTACAAGAGGCAAACCGATCAATCTGTACATCTTTCCGTCCTTCCGCGCCGTTTGCGGGCGTTCCGGTCAAAAACTCAGTGAGCAAGGCAATCTGCCCCTATAAAACACCAGTTTTCGTTAAGGTTGCCCTAACAAAAGCCGAATCAGCCGTTCAGCTTCATTCGCCAATGGCTTTATGCTCGCCGAAATTCTGTTATGGTTTGCATGACCGAAACAATCAGGATGCCTGCTCCCTTGAATCGATTTCAGCGCCCCCGGAAATGGATACAGATCAGTTTACGCAGTGCCGTGCCGGCCTGGGTCGTGCTTGGACTGTTCGTTTTTGGCGGCTCGCTCTCGTTTCGCCATGCGCTTCTCGGGGGAATGCTGGCCGCGGCACTTGCCGGACTGCTGGCCTGGCGTCCGGCACGCCTCAGGGATGCGTTGCGCCGCCGGGTCGATGCGCTTGCGTCGGAAACGGCCGACCCCGGCCGCCCGGTTGCCAGCGATGGCCTGAATCGCGCCTTCGACAGGCTGGTACGGGTATGGCGGGATCGCGCGGTGCGCCTCGCCGCCGAAGTTTCCGAGCAGCCACGTGTAATCGACGTCCTGCCCGATCCCATGTTGCTCATCGCCGCGGACCGCCGCGTAACCCATGCGAATCGGGCGGCGCAAGAACTGGCCGGAATCGGCCTCAAGGGTTACGACCTCACCTCCGGACTGCGGAATCCCCAGCTGATCGCGGCCGTTGATGCCGTTCTGGCCGGTGGCAGCGGGCAATCGCTGGAGATATCCTTCCCGGTGCCGATCGAACGTCATTTTGCGGTCCGTGTCGAGCCCTTGGGAGAGGATCTGCCGGATGCCGCGGTCGCCGTGTTCCACGATCTGACTGCGCTTGAGCAGACAGAAAGGATGCGGGCGGATTTCGTTGCGAATGTCAGCCACGAACTCAAAACGCCGCTCGCCAGCCTCGTGGGCTATATCGAGACCTTGCAGGGGTCGGCGAAGGACGATGCCGGGGCAAGAATTCGTTTCCTCGGGATCATGGAGGACCAGGCCCAGCGGATGTCCCGCCTGGTGGACGACCTGCTGTCCCTCGCGCGCATCGAGATGGACGAACATACCCGGCCCACCGCAAAGGTGGCGCTTGGTCCGCTGCTGCAGGAAGTGGCGAACGCGCTGGAGCCACAGGCTGCGAAACGCGAGGTTGAGCTGTCTTTGGATCTGGCCGCCGATTTGCCGCAATTGACCGCCGACAGGGACCAATTGTCCGAAGTCTTCGAAAACCTGATCGGCAATGCAATCCGCTATGGGCGGGAAGGCGGCGAGGTCCGGGTAACGGCCCGGCCTGAACCCGCCGGAAATATCACCGTTGTCGTCGAGGATGATGGCGAGGGCATTGAGGCGAAACATATCCCGCGCCTTACCGAACGTTTCTACCGCGTCGATCCGGCGCGAAGCCGCGAAAGGGGGGGAACCGGATTGGGCCTGGCAATCGTCAAGCATATCGTCAGCCGCCACCGCGGCCGCCTGGCAATCGAGAGCGAACCGGGGCGGGGCAGCCGGTTCTCGGTGAGCTTGCCCCTGGGCACGGGCAACAGGAATGCCCTCCGCGCAAAAGAACCTGCGGCAATCTGACCGCAGAAACTGTCATCAAACTGTCATGGAACTGTAGTAGAGGGTTCACGGAAGGGGTCTAGGGTTTGCGGCACAGGCTCGATGTAAGGAGCCAATGGAAATCAGAACCTGGATAGGAGTTCCGTAATGTCCAAAAGGGTGTTTGCCCTTGCTACTCTGTTCATCGCCATCGGCGCCGGTGCGGCGCAGGCGCGTGATCAGATCCGCATCGTCGGTTCGTCGACGGTGTTTCCTTTTTCTACCTCGGTTGCCGAGCGCTTCGGCAAGACCACCGATTTCAAGACGCCTGTGGTCGAATCCACAGGTTCGGGTGGGGGATTGAAGCTGTTCTGCGCCGGCGTCGGCGTCGAGCATCCCGACATCACCAATTCCTCCCGCCGCATCAAGGCATCCGAAGTCAAGATGTGCGCCGATAACGGCGTGGCGGAAGTCGTCGAGGTGAAGATCGGCTATGACGGCATCGTGGTCGCCAATGCCAAGAGCGCTGCCCAGTATGACCTGACCCTCAGGGATCTGTTCCTGGCGCTGGCCAAGGATGTGCCGGATGCCGACGGGAAATTGATCCCCAATCCCCACAAGACCTGGAAAGACGTCAACCCGGCCCTTCCGGCGAAAAAGATCGAGGTGCTGGGTCCGCCGCCGACTTCGGGCACACGCGACGCCTTTGTCGAACTTGCCCTTGAGGGAGGCTGCGAGACCTTCGACTCAATCAAGGCGATGAAGAATTCGGACAGCAACCGGTTCAAGGCGGTCTGCCACTCTATCCGCGAGGATGGCGCCTATGTCGAGGCCGGCGAGAACGACAACCTGATTGTGCAGAAGCTTGAGGCCAATCCGGACGCGCTGGGCGTCTTCGGTTTTTCCTTCCTGGATCAGAACTCCGACAAGGTACAGGGCAGCAAGATCAACGGCGTCGCGCCGGAATTCGAACTGATCGCCGAGGGCGATTACCCCGTCTCGCGGCCGCTCTACTTCTATGTGAAGAAGGCCCATGTCGGCGTCATTCCCGGCATTGCCGAATTCCTGGCCGAATTTAACAGCGACAAGGCCTGGGGTGAGGAAGGCTATCTGACCGACAAGGGGTTGATCCCCATGCCGGACGAGGAGCGCAAGGAGTGGAGCGACAAGGCCAACGGCTTGCTGCCGCTCGAGATGTAAGACCGCGGCCCGCCGCTCCGGCGCGGGCCAGATCCAGACGGGACGACCCGGCCGCTTCGGCGCCGGGTTGCTCCCATGACGACTTAACCAGGTAGGCGGAATGCTGCTTGTTCTGACCATTGTACTTCTGGCGCTGGCCGCCGCGGCTTTCCGCATCGGCCGTGGCCGCGCGCTTTCATTGGCGGGCGGGATGCCGAAGAATCTCGCGGCACTTCCCCGCTATTACGGCTGGTACGTCCTGCTTTGGGGTGCGGTTCCGGCCGCCCTGCTGCTCGCGGTCTGGCTGGCGGTTCAGCCCACAATGATCGAGGTCCTCGTCATCGGCGGGCTGCCGGATGCGATGCAGGATCTGCCGGACTCGGAAAAGGGCCTGATCTATAACGATATACGCAATGCGGTTGCTGTCGGCACATTGCCCGAAGACCCGATGCTAGCCGCCGCCGCCGAGCATTATTCATCCCTCAAGGGGCGTGCACCGCTGGTTCTGTCCGCCCTGGCCATTGCGGTATTGCTGGCTGGCGTGGGAATCGGGCTGACGCGCATCACGCCGCAACTGCGCGCGCGACGTCTGGTCGAACAGGCCGGGCGGGTCCTGCTGCTGGTCAGTTCGACCATCGCCGTTTTCACCACGATCGGCATCGTGCTGTCGCTGCTGTTCGAGGCTGTCCGTTTTTTCCGGCTCGTGCCCATCACCGAATTCCTGTTCGGAAGCGAGTGGAGCCCGCAGACCGCGATTCGTGCCGACCAGGTCGGCTCCTCCGGCGCATTCGGGGCAGGCCCGGTCTTCGCGGGCACCATGCTTATCAGTGTCATCGCCATGGCCGTCGCGGCGCCGGTCGGCCTGTTCTCGGCGATCTACATGTCCGAATTCGCGGCGCCTAAATTCCGCGCCGTGCTGAAGCCGCTGCTGGAAATCCTCGCCGGTATCCCGACGGTGGTCTACGGCTTCTTCGCTGCCTTGACCGTTGCTCCCTTCGTGCGAGAGACCGGTGGACTGCTGGGGCTGGATGTCGCGTCCGAAAGTGCGCTGGCCGCCGGCGCGGTGATGGGGATCATGATTATCCCCTTCGTGTCCTCGCTTTCGGACGATGCCAT
>JBFFGY010000082.1:0-9030 GCA_041557215.1 Alphaproteobacteria bacterium | reverse complement strand
CTGATCACCGACCTGTCGAAGCTTTGCGGGCTCTCGGTGATCTCCAGCGAGGAAAGTTTCCCCTATGCCAGCCAACCCTTGTCACTGACTGCAAGCGAACTGGGCGTACGATATCTCGTGAACGGCAGTGTGCGTCGGGATGGCGGCCGCGTACGGATAAACGCCAAGCTGATCGCCTTGCCTGACGGAGGCCAGATCTGGGCCGACCGGTATGACAGGGATATAGAGAACATATTCACGGTACTGGACGACGTCCTCGACAAAGTCGTGGGGGCTTTGAAGCTTACGGTTACGGAAAATGAACGGCGTCTTATCGCGGCAAGGGGGACCGAGAGCGTTGCCGCGCATGATCTTTACCTGCAGGCGCGCCGCGAGGAGTCCAGGTTTACCTGCGAAGGCCACCAGGCGGCCATGCGGCTCTACGAGCAGGCTCTGTCGATCGATCCTGACTACGCGCTGGCCTATGCCCGAATCGCCAATATCCATGAACTGAACCTGCGGATGGGCTGTTCCCCGTCGGATCTCCGGACGGCCATAGAGCTTCACGAGAAAGCGGCGAAGCTGGACCCGCAAAACCCGAGAATCTGGTGGGGCCTGGGGCGCGCCATGGCCAGGCTCAGGACGCCGGACGGGCTGAAACAGGGCATAGAGGCACAGCAATACGCCATCGAGCTGGATCCCTATTTCGCCGATGCTTATGCATATCTTGGACAATTGTATGCCGCCGACGGCCGTGCCGAAGATGGCATCCGGTCCGTGAATACGGCAATGCGCCTCAATCCGCGTTACCCGTTCTGGTATCTTTTCATGCGTGGGGCCGCAGGGTTTTGCCACGGCGATTACGAATCCGCGATCATGGATTTCGAAGCTTCGCGAGAGCGAAACCCGAACGCCGTGTTCGTGCGCTGGCTGCTGGCCGCCGCCTATGTTCAGGCCGGACGGCCTGGCGATGCGGAATGGGAGATCGAAGAGTTGAGCCTGTCGGGCTTCGAGGGAACGATCACAAGCATTATCGAAACCCAGCCGATCCAGGACGCAACATGCCTCGCGCATTACCGGGAAGGGCTGCGCCAGGCCGGAATGCCGGAATAAATAAGGTTCCCAATTCGTCACCTCCATTGGTGCCGGCGTCAAAGACAGGAATTGCCCGCCACAGCTCTTTTCCGCCGAATAGCCTTTTTTCCGCCGCTTCCATCGGCTATGTCTCGGCGCATGGCGCTACTCAAGTCCATCGCGACCATCGGGTCCTTCACCATGATCAGCCGGGTTCTCGGGCTTGCGCGCGAGATTCTGCTGGCGAATGTGGTCGGTCCGAGTCTGATTGGCGACGTCTTCATCTTTGCCTTCAAGTTCCCGAATTTCTTCCGGCGCATGTTCGCCGAGGGCGCCTTCAATGCCGCCTTCGTGCCGTTGTTTGCGGGCCGGCTTGAGAAAGAAGGGCATGAGGCCGCGCGCCGCTATGCCGGCGAGGTGGTGTCCGTCATGGCCGCCTGGATGCTGTTCCTCACCCTGGTGGCGATGGCGGCGATGCCCTGGATTCTGATCCTGCTGGCCTGGGGATGGACGGACGAGCCGGATAAATTCGACCTTGCCGTCAATCTGACACGAATCACCTTCCCCTACCTGATGTTCATGGTGCTCACCGCGATGCTCAGCGGCATGATGAACTCGCTGGGAAAATTTGCCGCCGCCGCGGCCGCGCCCATCCTGCTGAATATCGCCCTGATTTCCGCCCTGCTGCTCGTTAAATACGGCATTGTGGACGCCGCCGGCCATGCGTTGGCCTGGGCGGTGGTCCTTGCCGGGATGGCCCAGTTCCTTTGGCTTGCGCTAGCCTGCAGGCGGATGAACATTCTGCCGCGCATGCCATGGCCGAAGCTGACGCCCGGCGTGCGCCGTCTGCTCGTGCTGATGCTGCCGGGGGTGCTGGGCGCCAGCGTGGTTCATGTCAATCTGCTGATCGACGCATTCCTGGCGACCTTGTTACCGGAAGGGTCGCTGATGTTCCTGTTCCTGGCCGACCGCATCAACCAGTTTCCGCTGGGCGTGGTCGGCGTATCCGTCGGCGTGGCGCTGTTGCCGCTGATGACGCGCCAGCTGCGCGCCGGGGACGATGCGGCCGCCACATATAACCAGAACCGCGCCATCGAATTCGCCCTGTTCCTGACCGTGCCCGCCGCCGCCGCCTTTCTGGCGATGGGCGAACCGATCATCCGCGTGGTGTTCGAACGGGCGGCCTTCCTGCCCGAACATACGCCGCAGACCGCGCTGGCGCTGGCCGCCTTCGCCGTCGGCTTGCCCGCCGCCGTGCTAATCAAGGCTTTCCAGCCGGGTTTCTATGCCCGCGAGGACACGGCGACCCCCTTCAAGATCGGCGTCTTCGCGGTAATGCTGAACATCGTTCTGGCGGTGACCCTGATGCAGTTCATCCTGCATGTGGGCATTGCGCTGGCAACCTCCGCCGCCTACTGGTTCAACGCCATCATGCTCGGCTACGTCCTGCATCGCCGCGGGCAGCTGCGGCTGGACGAACGCCTGTTGAAGCGGGTGCCGCTGATCGTATTCTGCGCCGCCATCATGGCGGTTGCGGTCTGGTGGCTGTCGCTGATCCTGGCCGGGCCACTGGGTGGCCCGCTGTGGCAGAAGATAACCATCCTGGCCGGCATAATCGCCGCCGGCGCGGCCGTTTATGGCGGGCTGGCCCTGCTCACACGCACGATGAAATTGTCCGACCTGTCGGCCCTCAGGCGGCGCTGACGCGCGGGCCCGTCACTCCAGCAGGTCGAGGATTTCGCCGAGGATGCGGTTCAGGTCGTAATCCTTCGGCGTATAGACCCGCGCCACCCCCATATTGCCCAGCGCACCTTCATCCGCCGGGGGGATGATGCCGCCCACCACCACCGGCACCGCCCCCATTCCTTCCGATTCCATCAGGCGAATCACCTCGCGAACCAGTTCCACATGGCTGCCGGACAGAATCGACAGACCGACGACATGGGCCCGCGCCGCCTTCGCCGCATCGACGATCTCGCGCGGGGTCAGGCGAATACCCTCATAGACCGCCTCGATTCCAATATCCCGCGCCCGCACCGCCACCTGTTCCGCGCCGTTGGAATGGCCGTCCAGGCCCGGCTTGCCCACCACCATGGTGACCGCGCGGCCCAGTTTGCCCGACAGCGCCCCGACCCGACCGCGCAGCGCGGACAGCGCCTCCGCATCCGCCGCGCCCGCGCCGGCCTCGATGCCGGTCGGTGCCCGGTATTCGCCGAAGACGCGGCGCAACGTGTCGCCCCATTCGCCGGTCGTCACGCCGGCATGGGCGCAGGCGATCGACGCCTCCATGATGTTTGCGCCGCCGCGCGCCGCCTGCTCGAGATCACCCAGCGCCGCCCTCGCCGCCGCATCGTCGCGCGATTTCCGCCACTCGACGAGGCCGCGGATCTGTTCGTCCTCCGCGGTGTGGTCGACGGTAAGGACACTCGCTTCACCGGCGGTCAGGGGCGACTCGGCGCCCTCGGTGAATCTGTTGACCCCGACCACCACCTGTTCGCCGGATTCGATCGCGGCGATGTGCCGCGCGTTGGATTCGACCAGCCGTTCCTTCATATAACCGGATTCCACCGCCGGGATGGCGCCGCCCATTGCCTCGATCAGGGCCAGTTCGGCTCGGGCCTCGTCCTTCAGCGCCTCCACCTTCGCCTCGACCACCGGCGAGCCGTCGAACAGATCGCCATATTCCAAAAGGTCGGTCTCGTAGGCGACGATCTGCTGCAGGCGCAGGCTCCATTGCTGATCCCAGGGCCGCGGCAGACCCAGCGCCTCGTTCCAGGTCGGCAGCTGCACCGCCCGCGCCCGGGCATTCTTCGACAGCACTACGGCCAGCATTTCCAACAGGATGCGGTAGACGTTGTTTTCCGGCTGCTGCTCGGTCAGCCCCAGCGAATTGACCTGCACGCCATAACGGAATCGGCGCAGCTTCTCGTCCTCTATGCCATAGCGGTCGCGGCACAGTTCATCCCACAGCTCGGTGAAGGCGCGCATCTTGCACAATTCGGTGACGAAGCGAATGCCTGCATTGACGAAGAAGCTGATGCGGCCCACGGCCTTTGGAAATTCGTCACTGTCCAGTTGCCCGCCGTCGCGCAGCCCGTCCAGCAACGCGACTGCGGTGGCCAGCGCATAGGCGAGTTCCTGCGCCGGCGTCGCGCCGGCCTCCTGCAGATGGTAGGAACAGACATTGGTAGGGTTCCATTTCGGAACCTCCCGGCAGGTGAAAGCCACGACGTCCTGCGTCAGCCTCAGGCTGGCCGCCGGTGGGAAGATATAGGTGCCGCGCGAGAGGTACTCCTTGACGATATCGTTCTGGGTCGTCCCGGCCAGGTCGGCGCGCGCCGCGCCCTGCCGTTCGGCCGCCGCAATATAGAGCGCCAGCAGCCATGCCGCCGGCGCGTTGATCGTCATCGAGGTATTCATGCGGGCCAGCGGGATGCCGTCGAACAGCGCCTCCATGTCGCCCAGATGGCCGATTGGCACACCCACCTTGCCGACCTCGCCGCGAGCGAGCGGATGGTCGCTGTCATAGGCGGTCTGGGTCGGCAGATCAAAGGCGACGGACAGGCCGGTCTGCCCACGTTCAAGATTTGTGCGGTACAGCAAATTCGACGCTTTTGCGGAGCTGTGACCCGAATAGGTGCGGATCAGCCAGGGGCGGTCGCGCAAAGCACCATCACGCTTCTCGTTACCGCCTTGTATAGCTCGGTTTTGTTCACTTTTTTTCACCGCTATGTCTCCTGTTTTGTCTTCGGCCCGACTCTGCCAATCAGACAGGAATTATCATAATCTGTCACAGCTCATGCATAATGTGAAACAAACTGTCGTATTGTGCAACGCAAAAAAATCCTGTAGCGTGACCGGTAGAACAACGTAAGCCCGGGGACGCAGACCGATGAATCAGACAGCCGAAGTGATCGACATCACTGCCAATCTGCCGAAAAAGGATCTCTACGAGATCGGCGAAATTCCGCCGCTCGGCCATGTGCCGAAGCAGATGTATGCCTGGGCGATCCGGCGCGAGCGCCATGGCGAGCCTGAGGACGCCATGCAAGTCGAGGTCGTCGACGTCCCGGAGATCGACAGCCACGAGGTGCTGGTCATGGTGATGGCCGCCGGCGTCAATTACAACGGCGTCTGGGCGGCGCTTGGCGTGCCGGTCTCCGTGTTCGACGTACACAAGGCCGATTATCACATCGCAGGGTCCGATGCGTCCGGCATCGTCTGGGCCGTGGGCTCGAAGGTGAAGCGCTGGATGGTCGGCGACGAGGTCGTGGTCCATTGCAACCAGGATGACGGCGACGACGAGGAATGCAACGGCGGCGACCCGATGTTCTCGCCGTCGCAGCGCATCTGGGGCTATGAGACGCCGGACGGTTCCTTTGCCCAGTTCACCCGTGTGCAGGCGCAGCAGTTGATGCCGCGCCCCAAACATCTGACCTGGGAGGAAAGCGGCTGCTACATCCTGACGCTGGCCACCGCCTACCGCATGCTGTTCGGCCACCGGCCGCATACGCTGAAACCCATGCAGAACGTTCTCGTCTGGGGCGCGTCGGGCGGCCTGGGTTCAATGGCGATCCAGTTGATCGCGACGGCCGGCGCCAACGCGATCGGCGTGATTTCCGACGAGGACAAACGCGATTTCGTCATGCAGATGGGCGCGCGTGGGGTCATTAACCGCAAGGATTTCGACTGCTGGGGCCGCCTCCCCGATGTCGGCTCGCAGGAATTCGGTGACTACATGAAGCGGGTGCGTGCGTTCGGCAAGGCGATCTGGGAACATACCGGCAAGGGCAACGACGTGGATTTCGTCTTCGAACATCCCGGCGAGGCGACTTTCCCGGTCTCGTGCTTTGTCGTAAAGCGCGGCGGCATGGTCGTGTTCTGCGCCGGCACCACCGGCTACAACCTTACCTTCGACGCGCGCTTCGTCTGGATGCGCCAGAAACGCATCCAGGGTAGCCATTTTGCAAACCTGATGCAGGCCGCCCAGGCCAACAAGCTGATGGTGGAACGCCGCATCGACCCCTGTATGTCGGAGGTCTTCTCGTGGGACGACATCCCCCGCGCCCACGCCAAGATGCGCGCTAACAAGCACAAACCCGGCAACATGGCCGTCCTGGTCCAGGCGAAACATCCGGGCCGGCGGACACTTGAGGACGTGGTGGAGGGATAACAGCTACCAGACGGCTGGAGTGGTCGACCGATGGATGCTTGTGGCCTGACGGAAAAGGGCCATGCGGTGATAACCGACATGGATGTTGCCCGCCCGCTTGATGCCTTCAATATGCTGCTGGCCGTCGAAGGCAGCGGGTCCCGGCGTATTCCTGCCGACCATTTTCTGGTCGGGCAATTGTTAAGCATTCCCAAGGGCCGCGAACTGGTTTCCAATTTTCTTGGCTCTGATGCCCGCCCCGTGCGCGCCATTGCGTTCGACAAGACGGAGGGGCGGAACTGGGCGGTGCCCTGGCATCAGGACCGGACCATCGCGGTGAGCCGGCGCGACGATGCGGCGGATGTTCGATGCTGGACGGTCAAGAACGGCGTGGATCATTGCGAGCCGCTAGTCGGGCTGCTGGAGCGGATGGTGACGCTGCGCTGGCATCTGGACGCGGTTGGGCCGGAAGATGGTTGCATCCGCGTGTTACCGGGCAGCCATCGGTCGGGACGGCTTAAGGCGGCGCGAATTAAAGAATTATTGTGCGAGGTCCGTGCGGTGGACGTTCCGGTGCCTGCCGGCGGTGTTTTCGTAATGTCGCCGCTGCTGGTCCATTCTTCCCGCAAGCGGATAACAGACGGACGGCGCCGGGTTCTGCATGTGGAACTGGCGGCCGGGGATCCGCCAACGCCGCTGCGGTGGGCATGGGCCTGACGGGAGGATCGAAACAGGGTATATGGCTGACACGGCAAGGATCGGGGACGTGGAGATGAAGCAGGATATTGGCGCGGTGATCGGCAATTGCGCAAACGCCCTCGCGGCAGCCGAAACCCTGCTGGATGCGGCCCGCGCCGGGGTTTCCGGGCTGGTGGTGCGCGACGGGCGGGTCGATCCGGCGGCGCTGGAGCGCGAGCAGTTCGCGGCGCATGGCTTCGCCTGGGCGGCGACCTATGTGGAGGCGCTGCGCCAGATGCTGGGCTGGGCGGAACGCTGCCGCGAGGCCGGTTCCTTCGGCGAACTGGAAGCCCTGATGCTGCAATGCGCCTTCGGGGAATATTGCGCGCAGCTTGCCGGCGGCATCGCGCTGAGCCAAGTGGAGGTCGTGCGTCCCGCCGACATGGGCGTGGGTGAGGATGCCATCGCCGCGTTCCGCGGTGCCACCGCCGAAATCGCTTCCGGCAACAACGCTGCTGCGCGACAGCGTATTGCCGAACTAATCGCCGACGGCCATTACGGCGAAGCCGCGCTGGGCGACGAGATGCTGGAAATGGTGCGCGACCAGTTCCGCCGCTTCGCCGAGGAACAGGTCGCCCCCCATTGCCATGAATGGCACAAAAAGGATGTGCTGATCCCCATCGAGATCGTCGAGCAACTGGCGGAATTGGGCATCTTCGGCCTGACGGTCCCGGAGGAATTCGGCGGGTTGGGCATGGGCAAATCCGCCATGTGCGTGGTGACCGAGGAATTGTCGCGCGGCTATATCGGCGTCGGCTCGCTCGGCACGCGTTCGGAGATCGCGGCGGAACTGATCCGCCTCGGCGGCACGGCGGCGCAGAAGGAAAAATGGCTGCCGCTGATCGCCTCCGGCGAAATCCTGCCGACCGCCGTCTTTACCGAGCCGGGCACGGGCTCCGACCTCGGCGCGCTGAAGACCCGCGCCTTGCGCGACGGCGATGTCTACCGTGTCACCGGTAACAAAACCTGGATCACTCATGCGGCGCGCAGCGACATAATGACCCTGCTGGCCCGCACCGACCCGGACTCGAAGGACCATCGCGGCCTGTCGATGTTCATCGCGGAAAAGCCGCGCGGCACGGACGCCGACCCCTTCCCCGCGCCGGGCATGAGCGGCTCCGAAATCCGCGTGCTGGGCTATCGCGGCATGAAGGAATACGAGCTCGGCTTCGACGGGTTCGAGGTGAAGGCCGAAAACCTGCTGGGTGAGGAGGAGGGCCAGGGCTTCCGCCAGCTGATGGCGACCTTCGAATCGGCCCGCGTGCAGACCGCCGCGCGCGCCGTCGGCGTGGCCCAGAACGCCATGGAACTGGGCCAGAAATACGCTCTCGAACGCATCCAGTTCGGCAAGCCGATTGCCGGATTTCCGCGCGTCGCGGGCAAGCTCGCCTGGATGGCGGTGGAGACCATGATCGCCCGCCAGATTACCCTGTTCGCCGCGCGCGAGAAGGATTCCGACCGCCGCTGCGATATTGAGGCCGGCATGGCCAAACTGCTGGCCGCGCGGGTCGCCTGGGCGAACGCCGACAACGCGCTGCAGATCCATGGCGGCAACGGCTATGCCGAGGAATACGAAATATCCCGCGTGCTCTGCGACGCCCGCATCCTCAACATCTTCGAGGGCGCCGCCGAAATCCAGGCCCAGGTCATCGCCAGGGGGCTGCTGAGCCGGCGGAACTAAAACCGCACATAACGAAAGGCTATTAAGCCTTTGATAAGAAATCCTACCGTATCATCGATCCACAAGTCGGGTAGAGGGCGCATAAATCAAAACCGACTGGCATGTGAGATCGACAAAAACGTCGGTAAATCAAGTGGATCGGGTGATTATATCATGCCAAACATCATGGCTGACAGGGAACGCGCCCTGTCGTTGCTGGCTGGCCGCGTAGCCCAGGGTCAGGCTTTTTTCGACCTTGCGGCCGAAGCGCTCGCCATCGGCCTTGGATATCGCTGGAGTGGGGTTGCCTGGCGGCATTCCTGCGGTACGGAACTGGAACTTCTGGCGTTCTATGAAGACGGCGGGAAGAGGGAACTCTACCGTTTCGAACTGGCGGGATCTCCATGCGAGGATGTCTACAATTCCT
>JBFFGY010000081.1:0-9031 GCA_041557215.1 Alphaproteobacteria bacterium | reverse complement strand
GCTAGAATTCGCGCCAGCGACATTGCTTCAGCCCTTCAACTACACCTCCCTCGTCTGGGCCAGCCTGATCGGTTTCGCGGTCTTCGGCGAGTTCCCCGACGGCTTGACCGTGGTCGGGGCGGCGATCATCGTCGGGGCCGGCGGCTATGTGGTCTGGCGCGAACGGCGAATCGGAAAATCGGCAGCGCGCAGTTGAGGAAAAGCTGGAATAAGTCCGCCGCGACCATATTTTGTTAAGACAAATGCGATAGAACGGGCTGATGTCAGGGAACCTCACCGAAGAGCGCGGCAAGGCGCTTAAGCTATATAACCGCGGCAGCTACGATATGGCCCAGAAGCTGTTCCAGCCTCTGGCCGAATCGGGCGATCTGGAATCGCAGTATTATATGGGCGAGACGCTGCTGCTGAGGACCTACGACTACGAAAACGCCGTGGCCCGGTGGCGCAGGGCAGCAGACCAGGGCCATGCCGGCGCCCAGAGCAACCTCGGCTATATGATGATATCCGGGCTTGGCGTCAGTCAGAATAACGACGAGGCCCTTCGGCTTTTCCGGATGGCGGCGAACAAGGGGCATGCGGAAGCCCAGTACAATCTGGGCGCCATGTACGATCTGGGCATGTCGGTCAAACAGGACCGGGAGGAAGCGGCCTCCTGGTTCGAGAAGGCGGCCGAGAACGGCTCCGAGGCGGCAAAATCCATCCTCGCCTAAATGTATGCCCATGGCGAGGGTGTGGCGAAGAATATCGACAAGGCCAAAAAGCTGTATGTCGAGGCCGCCGAGGCCGGCGAGATAAATGCGCAGTACAATCTGGGCATCATGTACGAATTCGGACAGGGAGTGTCCCGGGATCTCAGCGAAGCCCTGTTCTGGTATCAGCAGGCGGCGGAACAGGGCCATCCCGATGCGCAGCTATGTGCGGCGATTATGTTCGAGGAAGGCCGCGGTATCGGCCGGGATATGGAAGCGGCCGCAAAACTGTATGAAATGGCGGGCCGGAACGGTTCCTACGAGGCATTGACCTGCCTTGGCGCCCTCTACGCCAAGGGCGAAGGCGTGCAGCAGGATTTCGCCAAGGCCGGCCGGTTGTTCCGCTCCGCCGCCGATAACGGCCATGCCCGGGCGCAGAACAACCTGGGCACGCTCTACGACCAGGGGCTGGGGGTGGAACAGGACGACAAGCAGGCCGCGCACTGGTTCCAAGTGGCCGCAGAACAGGGCCATGCGACGGCCCAGTTCAATCTGGCCCAGCTTCTGCGCAAGGGGCTGGGCATGGAGCAGGACCTGGTCGCCGCCTATGCCTGGGCCACGCTGGCCGCCGACAGCGGCAACCAGGGCGGCATGTTCCTGCGCAACTGCATGAACGAGGTCATGAGCCGCGAGGACCTGGACCGGGCGAAGAAGCTGACCAAGGAATTACGCAAAACAATCCGCGCAGCCACAGGTGAAAGAACGCCCGCTGAAGGCCGGGATTCGAAGACCGGCTAAGTCCTTTTAACCTATAGTCGGTCCCGGAAACGGCGTTTTACGTCTTCCGGCACCGGTACGACCCTGATGCCGTTGGGTGTATTTTCGTCATAGACGACCCAGGCGCGGACATCGCGGCCCTCGGCGCATAGCCTCCCGTCCTTGTGCACCTCATGGGAAATGACGAAGGATTTGTTTCGCCACTCCTCGATCCAGCTGGTCAGCGTGATCGTCTCGCCGAAGCGGACCGGCATCTTGAAGTTGGCCTGGGTATCCAGCATCGGCACGCCGGCGATGCCCTGCGCCTCGATCATTTCATGGAACGGCATGCCGGCCGCGCCGAACAGGGCATGGGCGCCCTGATTGAACCAGCGGAAATAGTTGGGATAGAAAACGATTCCCGCCGGGTCGCAGTCGCCCCATTCAACCGAAATATCGATGCTGTTTCGGAACATCGCGTTCGCCCCTCATTTCAGCAGATGCGGCAGCCACAGCGTCAGGGCAGGGAACAGAATCAGCAGCACCACCCGGATCGCGTCCGACGCCAGGAAGGGCAGCACGCCGAGGAAGGTTTCCTTCAGCCGCACGCCGGGCGCCATCGAGTTGATGACGAAGACGTTGAGCCCCACCGGCGGCGTGATCAACCCGACCTCGACCACGATCAGCACGATGATGCCGAACCACATCTTCAGGTCGGCCTCCGGCATGCCGAAATCCAGCCCGGCGATCACCGGCCAGAAGACCGGCACGGTCAGCAGGATCATCGCCAGGCTATCCATGACGCAACCAAGCAGCAGGTATATGGCGATCATCAGCAGCAGGATGACGATCGGCGACAGGCCGCTGGTGGCAATCCAGTCCGCCAGTTCCAGCGGCATGCGCGAAAAGCCCAGAAAGGCGTTGAAGAAGTCGGCACCCATCAGGATCATGAAGATCATGCCGGTGGATACGGCCGCGCCGCGCACGCAGTCGATGAACCCGTCCAGCCGCAACCCGCCACGCCAGAAGGCGATCACCGCCGTTCCAAAGGCGCCGAAGGCAGCACCCTCGGTCGGGTGAAAGACGCCCAGATAGATGCCGCCGATCACGACGGCAAAGATCAGTATCACTGGCCAGGTCTCGATCAGCGCGCGGATCCGCTCGCTGCGTTCGGCGCGGCGGCCGACCGGCCCGCTTTCCGGGTTGATGCGGACATAAAGCGAAATCGCGACCAGGTAACCCAGGGCAGCCAGCAAACCGGGGATCAGCGCCGCCTGGAACATGGTGACGATATTGGCCTCTACCGCGATGGCGAAGATCACCAGCACCACCGAGGGCGGGATCAGGATGCCCAGCGTGCCGCCGGCCGCCAACGCGCCGGTCGCCAGCGCGCCGGAGTAATTGTAACGCTTCAGTTCCGGCAACGCGACCTGGGCCATGGTGGCCGCGGTCGCCAGCGACGAGCCGCAGATCGCCCCGAAGCCGGCGCAGCCGCCCACGGCGGCCATGGCGACGCCGCCCTTGCGATGCCCCAGGAAAGTATTGGCGGCCTCGAACAGGGCTCGGCTCAGCCCCGCCTTGCTGGCGAACTGGCTCATCAGCAGGAACATCGGCACGACCGACAGGTCATAGTTCGAAAAGGCGTAATAAACGGACGTCTTGGCATAGCTGAACAGCGGCAGCCAGCCATTCAGCGACACATAGCCGCCCACGCCCACCGTGATCATTGCCACGGCCACCGGCACCCGGATGACCAGCAGCGCCAGCAGCACCGCAATGCCGAGGAGCGCAATCTCGAAACTGCTCATCGCGCCATCTCGCGGAAATCGCGGTATGCGGTATAGAGGCAGGAGGCCGCCAGCAGGGCCATCGCGGCGACCGCGAAGGGGAAAACCGGCCAGACCGGCAGGGCGAGGATATAGGAAACCTCGTTATACTGATACATGTCGAGGCCGCCATGGACCATCCGCCATGCCAGCACCCCGGCGATCGCCGCCAGGAGCAGCCCGCTCAGCACATCGAAGAAGGTCTGCACCTTGCGCGGGGCCCATGACAGGAACAGGTCCACCACAACGTTGCCCCGCTGCAGATGGCAATAGGGCAGGAACAGGAAAACCGTAATCGCGGTCGCCATGGTGGCGAGCTCGTAATCGCCCTGGATCGGGCTGCTGAACAGATACCGCCCCATCACGCTGACCACGATCATGACGGTCACGGCGGACATCAGGAACCCGCCTACGATAATGAAGACGTAGGAAAGAAAATGAAGCGCGCGGCCCACCGGGTCGGCCGGCCGCGCGCTCTTTGTTCCAGGTTCGGCCATGTCCGTCTCTTATCGGAACGGTGATGTCCGGTGCAACCCCATACCAGTTGCTACTTGCTGTGCTTCGCGATCAGCGCGCGGGCCTCGTCGACCAGCGCCTGGCCATCGATGCTCTTGCCCTTCATTTCGGCAACCCAGCGGTCGATCACCGGCTGCTCGATCCTGGCGCGGAGCTTGGCGACTTCCGCCGCCGGCATGGTGATAATCTCGCCCGATGCCCCTGCCTTCGCCTTGCCGGGGCCTTCCGCCGCCTCCCAGATTTCGCCGAGCCACTGCGACAGGGCGGCACCGGAATTGTCGTCGATCACCTTCTTCAGATCGTCGGGGAGCGATTCGTAACGCCCCTTGTTCATGGCGATAATGAAGGTGGAGGTGTTGACGCGGCTGATATCGCCTTCAAGAACCGTGTGATAGTCGACCAGTTCGTCGACCTTCAGCGGCAGCGTGACCTCGTAGGGGATCAGCACCGCATCGACGACACCCTTGGACAGCATCTCCGGGATCTTCGGCACCGGCGCACCGATGGGGGTGGCGCCCATGGCTTCGATCATCCAGCCGCCGGTGCGGGTCGGCGTGCGGATCTTGATGCCCTCCAGGTCGGCGGCCGTGCGGATCGGCTTGGCCGAATGGATCACCTGGCCGGCATGCACGAACATGGCAATGACGTGATAATCGCTGTATTCGTCGCCATGCTTTTCCAGGAATTCGGCGAGCGCCTTGTTGGTGCTGACGATGTCCTTGTGCATGAAGGGCAGTTCGAAGACCTCGGTCTTGACAAAGCGGCCCGGGGTGTAGCCGGGCAATGTCCAGACGATATCGACGACGCCGTCACGGACCTGGTCGATCAGCTGCGGCGGCTTGCCGCCAAGCTGCATGGCGGGGTAGATATCGATCTTGATGCGCCCACCGGATTCCTTCGCGACCTTTTCGGCCCAAGGCGCCAGCATGTTCTTGTGCGCGTGCGACACCGGCGGCAGCAGATGATGCAGCTTGAGCGTCACTTCCTGCGCATTAGCGGCGCCCGACAATGTGGCCGCAGCGCCCATAACGGCGCCCGCCAAGGCAAACTTCACAGTGCGTAGCTTCATTTATTTTCCTCCCTACAGGGCTGCAGCACGACTCTTTCGGCCGGTTTAAGCGGCAAGCATTACACAGCCGCCACGATTAACGAAAGCATGTTTTTCCTTGGACAACCTACAAGGACACCCCCTCCGCAACGCCACCGCGCCTGGCGACGCGGAAGGCCGTCGGCGATTCACCCGCCTTCTTGGCGAAGAAACGGGTGAAATAGGCCGGGTCCGAAAAACACAATGCATTGGAGACTTCCTTCACCGTCATCGAGGTGTAGACCAGGTTCCGCTTCGCCTCCAGAAGCAGCCGGTCGTGGATCACCTCCAGCGCCGAGCGGCCCAGCACATTGCGGCTGATCCGGTTCAGGTGGGTCGGGGTGATCGCCAGTTCGGACGCGTAAGCCGCGACGGTCCAGTGTTCCTTGAAATGGCGGTCGACCAGCCCCCGGAATTCGCGGGCCAGATCGACCCCCTTGTCGGCGACGCTGAGCCGCCGCTCGCTCTCGCGCGCCAGCGTCCGGGCCAGCATCACGAAGGCCAGCCCCAGCCAGCTATGCAGGGCGCAGACCCGCCCGGCGCCGCCGTTGAAATATTCGCGCGCAATGTTGCCGAACAGGGATTCCGCCTCGTCGAAGCTCATGGCGGCATCGCCTTCCACGACGATGTGGGGCTCGGCCAGGTGGGGAGCCAGCTTCGGCGCCATCGAAAGAATCTGCTCGACCGCGTTTTCCGCCATGGTGACCACGATCCCGTCCACGTCGCGGTCGAACTCGAATCCGTGGACCACCATCGGCGGGATCATGACCAGGCAGCGCGCATTCAGCTCCCGGACGCCGTCTTCCAGCGTGATCCGCGCGCACCCGCGGCTCATGAACAGCAGCTGGTAGAGCGAATCGTGGCGATGCGGCTTGATGTTCCAATCGTGAAGGGCGCTGCGTTCCGGAATGGACTCGCAATGGACGAATTCGACCCCCGCATGGGCGCCGTCCTCACCGTAAAGCCGGTAATTCGGTATGCTTCCCGCGTTCATTCTTTCTCTCTTACCCGATTCGGGCTTAGACGTTCGGTCTCGACCAAGTCAATCCGGCGCAATGCCGATGTTCGAATTGTGCAAGAATTATGCGATTTTGTCTATTCTAGCCGCGCCGGGCGAGCTTTAGGGATTACCCCGCAACCGAGCCGAATTGGCGGTGACAACAGTAACAGAGGGAACGATGCCCATCATGAAAACCCAGGTCGGCATTATCGGCGCGGGGCCGTCGGGCTTGCTGCTGTCCCGCATGCTCGAGCTGCAGGGCATCGATTCGATTATCGTCGAGGCGCGCAGCCGCAGCTATATCGAGGCGCGCATCCGCGCCGGCGTCATGGAACACTGGGTCGCGGAATTGACCGACGAGGTGGGGCTGGGCGCGCGCATGCGCCGCGAGGGGCTGGTCCATGACGGGCTGGAGATCAGCTTCGCCGGCCAGCGCCGCCGCATCGATCTGAAGGGCCTGACCGGCAAGTCGATCATGGTCTACGGCCAGCAGGAATGGGTGAAGGATTTCGTCGCGGCGCGGCTGGACAGCGGCCTGCCGATCCATTTCGAGGCCGGCGACGTGTCGGTCCACGACGTCGAGACCGGCAGCCCGAAAATCCGTTTTACCGACAAGGACGGTGCGGCCCAGGAGATCGAATGCGATTTCATCGGCGGCTGCGACGGCTTC
Organism: Alphaproteobacteria bacterium; assembly: GCA_041557215.1. Taxonomy (GTDB): domain Bacteria; phylum Pseudomonadota; class Alphaproteobacteria; order UBA8366; family JADFVY01; genus JADFVY01. The sequence goes on along the minus strand of JBFFGY010000081.1, from coordinate 2,487 downwards.
CACGGCATCTGCCGGCCCGGCATCCCGGCCGACAGGCTGGCGATCTTCGAAACGGTCTATCCCTATGCCTGGCTGGGCATCCTGGCCGAGGCGGCGCCGTCGTCGGAAGAGCTGATCTATTCCAACCACGACAACGGCTTCGCGCTGCATTCCATGCGCTCGCCAGCGCTGACTCGGCTCTACCTGCAGGTCGCGCCGGATGAGGATATCGAAAACTGGCCGGACGACCGGATCTGGCAGGAACTGCAGACCCGCCTGACACAGGATGGCGACTGGCGGCTGAACGAGGGCCCGGTTCTGCAGAAGGGCATCACGCCGATGCGCAGCTTCGTCTGTGAGACGATGCGCCACGGCAGCCTGTTCCTGGCCGGCGATTCCGCCCATATCGTGCCGCCGACCGGGGCCAAGGGCATGAACCTGGCCGCCGCCGATATCAAGGTGCTGGCCGACGCGCTGGTCGATTACTACAAGTCCGGCAGCAGCACGGGCCTGGACAGCTATGCCGAACGTTGCTTGCCGCGAATCTGGAATGCGGAGCGTTTCTCCTGGTGGATGACCCGGATGCTGCACCGCTCGCCCGACGACGACGCCTTCGCCCGGCGCGTCCAGCTGGCGGAAATTGATTACATCACGAGCTCCGAGGCGGGCGCCATGTCGCTGGCGGAAAACTATGTTGGTCTGCCCTTCGACTGATCGCCCGCAATAAACTGAAGCCGGGGCGGGAAATTGCCCCGGCTTTTATTTTGTCCACGTGTCGGGGTCCGACCGATCAATCCCCCCAGACTTCCGCCGCGACTTCGACGCAGCGTTCCAGCTTGCGCCACTGGTCGTCTTCGCTGAGCTCGTTGCCATGGGCGGTCGAGGAGAAGCCGCACTGGTGGCTGAGCGCCAGCTGGTCCAGCGGGGCGTATTCGGTGGCCTCGCCGATGCGCTGCTTGAGTTCGTCCTTCGACTCGACCTCCGGCAGCTTGGAGCTCATCAGCCCCAGCACCACCATCTTGTCCTTCGGCAGGAAGCGCAGCGGCGCGAAATCACCCGACCGCTCGTCGTCATATTCCAGGAAGAAGCCGTCGATATTCATCTCGTTCAGCAGGATATCCGCCACCGGCTCGTAGCCGCCCTGGGCCACCCAGGCGCTCTTGAAATTGCCGCGGCAGAGATGCACCGAAATGGTCATGTCGGACGGGCGGTCCTTGATCGCGTCGTTGACCATGCGGCAATAGAGATGGGTCAGCTCGTCCGGGTCGTCGCCGCGGTCGATCGTGCTCTGGCGGATTTCCGGATCGCACAGGTAAGCCAGGTTGGTGTCGTCCATCTGCAGATAGCGGCAGCCGCGCGAAGCAAGATCGGCAATCTCATCCGCATAGGCCGCGGTCAGATCGTCATAGAACTGCTCCAGGTCCGGATAGGCCGCTTCCGAGATGCCCTTGCGGCCGCCGCGGAAATGCAGCATCGAGGGCGCCGGAATGCAGACCTTCGGCGTCTTCGTGACCACCGATTTCAGGAAGTCGAAATCGGCGCCCTGGATCGATTTAGCATGCTTGATCTTCGAGTCCACATGCATGGTCGGCGGGCGGAAGCCGACCTCGGTGCCGTCGTCCTTGCGGAACTTGGCGACGAAATCGCCGTAGGTGACGGTCACGCCGTCGAGCTGCTGAAGGAAGTCGACATGGAAGAAGGTGCGGCGGAATTCGCCGTCGGTGATGACCTTCAGGCCCACCTGTTCCTGTTTGGCCACCACCTCGCGGATGCATTCGTCCTCGATGGCGCGCAACGCGTCGGCCGGCAGGCTGCCGGCGGCGAATTTCTCGCGGGCCTCGGTCAGCCGTGCGGGGCGCAGGAAGCTGCCGACATGGTCGGCGCGATAGGGCGGTATTTTCGCCATGATTCTCTGTCTCCTCCCGATAGGGGTTGGTTGGTTTGGCGGCATTCTAGGCGGCGCGGCGTCCAAGTCCATCCACAACTGGCTCATTTTGCTGCAGGGATGGGACATGGCGGGCGGCGCTCGCGGCGGCCACCGATGTCATCGATCGATTTTGCGATATTTTCCACGAAAATTTACGGTATTTTAACCATATTTGCCTATTCTGCTGTTATGGCGGGCCGCTACTCAGGAGGCGGTTATGATACGTCAACACCCTCACCCACCTTTAACCCTGGTCGAAAAGACGCTCATCGAAACCTACTGCGTCTCACGGCCCTGCGAGGCGCTTCGCGCGCTGTTTAAAGACGCCCGGCCTAGCCGGGACGGCGACCGGGACGCCTTCTACGCCGGCTGCCGGACGATTTGCAGCTACGTCCATTATTGCCCTCTCGCGGGAGGCTCGCGATACAGGGGTATCGCCAAATCGGGCCGGTTACCGATGAAGAGGCCTGGCCTGTAACGCGGCCGGCAGCCATGTGACGGGGCCTGCAGCCAAGCGCGACGGCCCGTCTGGCGCCCATATGCGCCTTTCCAAGGCACCCAAGAAAAAACCCCTTGGTTTC
>JBFFGY010000080.1:0-9041 GCA_041557215.1 Alphaproteobacteria bacterium | reverse complement strand
CCGTTTTCCCAGTAGGCGAGAATGCGGTAGCCCTTCGACTGGGCGGCCTTCTGGAACGTGTCGCCCATCTCGGCCTGGACACGCTTCATGTGGTCGCGGTCCTTGATGATATAGGGCATCTCGAACACGCCGAACTCAGGCGAGATCGACGACATCACCGACGACGGCAGGGCGAACTGAACCTGGCCGAGCTTCAGCTTCTGCAGCAGCTCCTGGTCCTTGCCCAGCTGGCTCGAACCATAGACCTCGATCTTGACCTTCCCGGCCAGCTGTTCGTTTACGCGCTTGGCGAATTCATTTGCACTCGCTTCGAACAGAGACCCCGGAGCGGCCACATGCCCAAGTTTCAAGGTGATTTCATCGGCCGAGGCCGGCAGTGCGAGACCGGCTGCCAGAGCGACACCAGCCAAAAGTTTTCCAAATCGCATCGTTTCCTCCTTGTAGTGTATTTCAGTTATTTATTATCTTCCCGGCGGAACAAGTCTAAGCGTTTCTCCTCTCCGCCAGAAACTCCATGGCTGCCAGGACTCCGCGCGGCTCATGCGGCACGGCGGCAATCGACAAGCCCATTCCCACACCCGCGAGAGTACCCATCAGCATCAATTCGTTAAAGTCGCCAAGATGGCCGATACGGAACACCTTGCCGGCGACCTTGCTCAGGCCCGTACCCAGCGACATGTCGAAACGATCCAGAATGACCTTGCGCAAATTGTCGGCATCGTGCCCTTCGGGCATCATGACCGCGGTAAGCGAATCGCTGTATTCATCCTCGTTGGCGCAAAGGATTTCCAGCCCCCAGGCGCGCACGGCCCGGCGCGTCGCCTCCGCCAGACGGCGGTGGCGCGCAAACACGTTATCCAAGCCTTCCTCATCGAGCAGCATCTTCAACGCCTCTCGCAAACCATACAGCAGGTTTGTCGCCGGCGTGTAGGGGAAATAACCCTGTTTGTTCGGCGCCCGCATTTCCGACCAGTCCCAGTAGGAGCGCGGCATCGTCGAATTTTCCGACGCCTTCCAGGCTTTTTCGCTGACGGCGTTGAAGCCCAGCCCCGGGGGCAACATCAAGCCCTTCTGCGAGCCGCCGACCGTGACGTCCACGCCCCATTCGTCGTGCCGATAGTCGATGGAGGCCAGGGATGAGATGGTGTCGACCATCAAAAGCGCCGGATGGCCAGCCGCATCGATCGCCTTGCGCACGGCCGCGATCTTGGAGGTCACGCCGGTTGACGTCTCGTTATGGACCACACAGACAGTCTTGATCTCCCGCCCCTTGTCCGCCTCCAGGCGCTCGCCGATCGCGTCCGCATCGACTCCGCCCCGCCAGTCACTTCCTATCAGTTCGACCTTCAGCCCGAGCTTGCCGGCAAGCTTCGACCAAAGCGAGGCAAAATGGCCGGTTTCATACATCAGGACATGGTCGCCCGGCGATAGCGCATTTACCAGCGCCGCTTCCCACGCACCCGTGCCGGAACCCGGGTAGATGATGACATCCCCCTCGGTCTGGAACACGCGCTTCATGCCGGCCAGGCACTCTACACCGAGTTCGGCGAACTCCGGCCCGCGATGATCCATGGTGGGGCCGTCCATGGCCCGGAGGATCCGGTCCGGAACGTTTGTCGGCCCCGGGATTTGCAGAAAATGACGCCCGCTGCGGAATTCCATCTTGATCCTCTTTATGGTCTTATCGCATGCCGTTGCCGGCCAATGCTGAGTTAGCTGATTCAATTTTGCATACAATCGCGGGCCGAGCAAGAGCAATGTCAATTCCGCCCCTCCCGCAAACGCATTATTGACGCTTGCTAATATGGCAAGGTTACGCGGCTTGGCGGATGTGATAATGTTGTATACAAGAAGCCGAACGGAAACTTGACCAGTTATCGGCAACGGAGTAAGCGGCGCAATGCGCGACAGCAAGACTAACCTCACACAGCTAGCGAGCGACGAGTCGGAAAGCCCCCTTGCCCGCCGGCTGCGGCGCGAGACCGGCGCAGAAGTGCTGTTTGACCCTTTCAGCCGCGGCCGCTACAGCACCGATGCCTCGATTTACCAGATCATGCCGGTCGGCGTGGTCGTGCCGCGCAGCGTGGACGACATCCGCCACGCCATTCAGATTGCCAGGGACGCCGGCGTGCCAGTGCTGCCGCGCGGCGCCGGAACCTCGCAATGCGGCCAGACCGTCGGCGAGGCTCTGGTCATCGACAGCAGCAAACATCTGCGTGATGTCATCTCGCTGGACAAGGAGAACCGTCGGGTAAGGGTGCGGCCGGGCATTGTTCTCGATCACCTGAATGCCTGGCTGAAACCGCATGGCCTGTTCTTCCCCGTCGATGTATCGCCCGCCAACCGCGCCACCATCGGCGGCATGACGGGAAACAACAGCTGCGGTTCGCGGTCCATCCGCTACGGCAACATGGTCCACAATGTCCGTTCCATCGAGGCGATCCTGGCGGACGGGACCGAAGCTGCCTTCGGTGCCGCACCGGGCAATCTCGCCGACCTGGAAGCACCGGAGCGCTATGTCGAACTGGTTCAGAAGATGCGTGCCCTTGCCCTGCGCGAGCGGGCGGAAATCGACGCCCGCATCCCCACGGTCCTGCGCAAGGTCGGCGGATACAATATCGAGACGATCGACCCCGCGGGCCACAACATGGCCAACTTGCTGGTCGGATCTGAAGGCACGCTGGCCTTCTTCCACGAGATCGAACTGGACCTGCAGCCGATCCCGCAGCACAAGGTGCTGGGCATCTGCCATTTCCCGACCTTCCGGGCAGCAATGGAATCCACACAGCATATCGTCAAGCTGAACCCGGCGGCGGTCGAACTGGTCGACCGCACGATGATCGATCTGTCGCGCGAGATCCCGATGTTCCGGGCCACCGTGGACCAGTTCGTAAGGGGCAAACCGGACTCGCTGCTGCTGGTGGAATTCACGGGGGACGAACTGGAACCCCAGACGCGCAGCCTGGCGAGGCTCGTGGAATTGATGGGCGACCTGGGTTATCCGAACGCCGTGGTCGAGGCCACCGACCCCGCCTTCCAGCGCCAGGTCTGGGAAGTCCGCAAGGCCGGCCTGAACATCATGATGTCGATGAAGGGGGAAGGCAAACCGGTCTCCTTCATCGAGGACTGCGCCGTGCCCCTGGAACATCTGGCGGACTATACCGAGCGGCTGAATGGCGTGTTCGAGAAACATGGCACAAGCGGGACCTGGTACGCCCACGCCTCGGTCGGCACGTTGCATGTACGCCCCGTCCTGAACATGAAGGAAGGTACGGGCGTACGCAAAATGCGCGAGATTGCGGAAGAAGCCTTCGCCATGGTCCGCGAATACAAGGGTTCCTTCTCCGGCGAGCATGGCGACGGCCTGGTGCGATCGGAACATCTGGAGAGCATGTACGGATCGAAAATCGCCCGTGCCTTCGAGGCGGTGAAGGACGAGTTCGACCCGCAGGGCCTGTTCAATCCGGGCAAGATCGTTCGCCCCTCGAAAATGGACGACCGCTCGCTGTTCCGCTACCCGCCGGATTACGCGCCACAGCCGATCGACACCGTTCTGGACTGGTCCGAATGGGGCGGATTCCCGGCGGCGATCGAGATGTGCAACAACAACGGCACCTGCCGCAAAGCCAGCCCCGGCGTCATGTGCCCGTCATACCGCGCCACCGGCGACGAGATCCACGTCACCCGTGGCCGCGCCAACTCGCTGCGCCTGGCGATTACCGGCCAGTTGGGGCCGGATGCGCTGATGTCGCCGGCCATGAAGGCGACGATGGATCTGTGCCTTAGCTGCAAGGGCTGCAAACGCGAATGCCCCACTGGTGTCGACATGGCGCGCATGAAATACGAATTCATGGCCCAGTGGCGGCGAAAACACCGGCCGAGCCTGCGCGAAAAGCTGGTTGCCTGGATGCCGCGCTATGCGCCCTGGGCGGCGCGGATGGCGCCGCTGATAAATCTGCGCAACCGCATCGGCCTTCTGGCCACGATAGGGGAATGGATCACCGGCTTCAGCGCGCGGCGCCAGTTGCCGGAATGGCGCCGCGACTGGTTCCGCCACGACCAGGCGCCGGCCGGCCCTGAAGACGGGCGCGAAGTGGTTCTGTTCGTCGACAGCTTCAACACCTGGTTCGAGCCCGAGAACGCCAGGGCTGCCATGCAGGTGCTGGCCGCCGCGGGGTATCGGGTCCATATCGCCCGCGCGCCGGAAGGCGGCCGCCATCTATGCTGCGGGCGAACCCTGCTGGCCGCCGGCCTGGTCGACGAGGCCCGGGCCGAGGCGAGCCGCATGATCGATGGCCTCCGCCCCTGGGTGGAAAAGGGTGTGCCGATCGTCGGGCTGGAGCCTTCCTGCCTGTTTTCGCTGCGGGACGAGTTCAAGTCCATGCTGCCAGGCGAGGACAGCGCGAACCTGGCGGAACTCGCCATGCTGTTCGAGGAATTTGTCGCGCGCGAAGTCGAGGCCGGGCACTTCGAGATTGACCTGGCGCCCGTCGAAAACGGCAAGGCGCTGCTGCATGGCCATTGCCACCAGAAGGCCTTCGGTGTGCTGGGGCCGGTCGAAAAGACCCTGTCCATGGTCCCTGGCCTTGAGGTCGAAACGATCGAATCCACCTGTTGCGGGATGGCCGGCGCCTTCGGCTATGAGGCGGAACATTACGACCTGTCGATGAGCATTGGTGAAATAAATGTGCTTCCGGCGGTGCGCGCGGCGGGCAATGACGCTATCATTGTGGCCGACGGCACCAGTTGCCGGCACCAGATCAGGGATGGCGCCGACAGGAAGCCGCTGCATGTCGCAAGGGTCCTGGCGAACGCCTTGCGCAAACATTGAGGGGGACATTCGCAATGGCGGATGACAACTGGCAAGGATTGGAGTTGGCAGAGGACGCGCCGCAGAGGCGGCCGCGCCGGCCTTTGCATGAAGAGGCCGCAGACCGCCTGCGCGACATGATCCTGGAGGGCGAACTGGCGCCCGGTGACCGCATCGTCGAACAGTCGCTGTGCGACCGGCTGGGCCTGTCCCGGACGCCGTTGCGCGAAGCGATCAAGACACTCACGGCCGAGGGGTTGATCATCCTTCAGCCCAATCGCGGCGCCACCGTCGCGTCCCTGAGCCTGGAGGATATCGAGGATACTTTCCGGGTGATCGGCGTGCTGGAGGCGTTGGCCGGAGAGCAGGCCTGCGGCCGGGTCCAGGACGACGATATCGCGGAGATCAGGGTGCTGCATTACCAGATGGCCCTGCACCGTACGCGCGGCGAGCGGCTGGACTATTTCAAGCTGAACCAGCGCATCCATGAGCGGATCGTGGAATTGTCGGGCAACAAGGTGCTGATGGAGACCCACCAGAGACTGGGCGGATGCATTCGGCGCTACCGGTTTGCCGCTAACCTGGCGACGGAACGCTGGGACCAGGCGATCCGGGAACATGAGGAAATGCTGGACGCGCTTGATGCGAGGGACGGCAAGAGGCTGGCGGAAATTCTGCGCCGGCATCTCGACAACAAGCGCACGGCGGCGGAATCGGCAACCGCGACCGAGCGGGGAGAACCAGGCGGTTAACCTTTTGACAACCCGAATCTGGCTCTATGTCTGGATAATCTTGGTGTATTTCAGGACAGATTCCATGATCCGGCGTTCCCGCAGATTTCCGACCAGACAGGCAGCCATCCTGTTCGTCGCCAGCGCGATCCTTTTTGCCTGCGGCGGTGGCGGCGACACGACCCGCGCTACCGTGGACACGGGCCAATCGAAACCACCGCCCAACGACATCCCCTACAAGCTGGGCAAGCCCTATACGGTTGCCGGCATACGCTATGTGCCGCGCGATGACCGGTCTTATGACCGGGTTGGAATGGCGTCCTGGTACGGCAAGGATTTCCACGGGAAGCCGACTGCCACAGGCCGCCGTTACAACATGTACGAAATGACCGCCGCGCACACGACGCTGCCCACCGGCACCCAGGTCAGGGTCACCAATCTGGAAAACGGAAGATCGGTGGTGGTTGTCGTCGCGGACCGCGGGCCATTCAGCAAGAAGCGCATCATCGACCTGTCCTATGCGGCGGCCAAGCATCTCGGCTTCATACAACAGGGCACCGCAAGGGTCCGCGTGACCTATTTCAGGCCCGCGCGAAAAAGCTAAGCCGGCATTTACTCCGCGGCTTGCGGTTGCTCCAGCGCTTCCCGGATCGCGGCGATCTGGTCCTCGACGGAAATTGCGCATTCGCCAGTGACTTCCAGGTCTCGGTCCTCATAGACGTTCGCGCTGTCCCTTTCCGTCGCCCAATCCTCTACCGTGACGTCGCGTTCCCTGATCAGGGCCGCAATTTGCGGCCTGAACAGGGCGATCATGTTGGTAACCCAGATATTGACCGCCCAGGACGGCCGGACATGATCGATCTCGAAACAATCCAGCATCCGGATCACATCGTCGGCCTTGTACCAGGTCTCGCCGGTCACCCAGCGGTTGGTGGTGAAGAGTTTGATCGGGTCGCCCTGCTTGTCGCAGGATATGGCGATCAGGTGGCTCAGCGCGTCGTTCGCACCTTCCGGCTCACTGTAATCCGGCACCGGCGCCGGCTCGATTCCGGCCGGCATGCCCTTGGGCCGCAGGAAAGTATGGAAATGCCCGTGTTCGCCCGGCCGTTCATCCTTGGGGTGGGCGTGGTAATAATACTGGCCATTGCTGCGCGGGTCGAAGACGTCGCCGTCGGGATAATGGTTCCACTCGTAGAAAGCGGTGCTGTCACGCAACAAATCGCCGACGACATTGTCGCCGGTGTTGGCCAGCACGCGCTTCGATTCCTGAACCCGGATGCCGGCTTCCAACATTGCTTCCAGTTCATCCCGCGGCAGGGAAGCGAAATCGATCGCCGTCGCATCCGTCATTCTGTCTTACCCCTTCCTTTTGTCGGGCCTTTTTTATCAATCGAACAGCGCCGCCGCCAGTCACCAGTTGTTGAAATTTTCGTGTAAGGGAAATTTATTCGGCGTCGCGTACCAGCCGGAAACCGATAATGACATGTTTGAGCGTGGCCGGGCGGCTGTGGCGCGCCGCGGGACGGCAGACGCCGCATCCCTTGTCGTCCCAGGAACCGCCCTTGACGATGAACCGTCCTGCGCCCCCCGGCGCATCGGTCCATTCGTAGACCTGACCTGCCGCGTCCTGCATGCCGAAGGGGCTGACGCCTTTGAGATTGCTGCCCGCCACCGTGGTGTCGTACGGCCCTTCGTCATTACTGTTCAGCCGTTCGGGATCGAATTCGTCGCCCCAGGGAAAGCGCCTGCCGTCAATACCGCGGGCCGCTTTTTCCCATTCCGCCTCGGTGGGCAGCCGCCACTGGTAGCCGGTTTCGAGGCTCAGCCAGGCCGCGAAGGCATTGGCGTCGGAATGACTGACCAGCACCACCGGATGGCGACTGCGCCGATCCGGAATCTGGCCGTCAACCCAGATATAACGCTTTGCCATCCCGTAGTTATGTTTCAGCCCATAGCCGTTCCAGCTCGCCTCGTCGATGGACGGCGCCGGACGGCCGGTGGCGGCGATGAAGCGGGCGTATAACTCGTTGGTCACCGGCTGCTGCATGATGTAGTAGGCGCCGGTCTCGACCTCGCGCCGGAATATCTCGCGGCTGTACCAGCCCTGCTCGCGGGTGATGCTGTGGCGGTAGGCCGCCTCGTCCAGCCGGTAGGCGGCCTCGCGCTCGGTATCGTCGGAGCCCATGATGAAGGGGCCCGCCGGAACATATACCACTGCCGGCCATGCCGGGGGCTCGGCCGGCCCGCCGCAGGCCGCGATGAGAAATAGGATCGGCAAGAATACAAACCGCCGCATGTGACCTCCCGCATCAAATATCTCCCACATGCTGCCATTTTCGGCCGCAAACGCCAAGGTCAATGGCGGCACGGATGCAAGAAGACGGATTGGCCTGCCTTGCCAGGAATGCTATTGTCAGCCCCACCATGTGGATGTCCCGTTCTATCGCAACCGCGGCCCTGATCCTGGCGCTGGCAATTTCCCCGCCCGCGCGGGCTGACCCGCTGGAATTGCAGGGCGAGGCGCAACGCGGCGAAACGCTGGTTCATCCCTTCACCCATGACGACCGTCATTACGAGTTCCGGCTTGTGCCGGTAGCCGACGGTTGGGCAGTCTGGATCGGCGATTCAATGAATCGGGATCGAAATTATGTCGTCCCCGCGACCCCGCCCTATCGCGGCATCAATCCGGCCGTCATCCAGGGCTGGCATTTCCGCAATGCGGACAATACCGGCCCCAACAAACCCGGCCAAGGCAATGTCAACGCCCCGGGCGAAATCCGCGAATTCGCGTTCGTGCTGGATGGCGCCGGGTACCAGGCTGCGCGGGAGGCGCTGGAAATCCTGTTATGGCCGGAGGGCCGCAGCGAGGCTGAAATCAAGGCGGCCGGGAAACACCTGAAGGAAATCCCGAAAGCGGCGGTCACGATGGAGATCGAGGCGCTGGAGCTGGGAAACCTGGTCAAGGGCCAACAGGCCTGGATGGAACGGATGGCCTTCCGGCTGCGCATCGTGCTGCCCTGAGAACCACCGATGGGCGATCGCCTTCACTTCTAATTAACGCATTGCGGGGCACAATTCCCTCGCCGTCCGGCTTTACGCCGTCTGTTGAGTCGAAGGGGATCCTGCAATGGCCGTTATCATCCTTACCGTTCTCGCCATCCTGATCGCGGTCTTTCTGCCGCAGTTCATTTCCTCGCAGGATCCGGCGAAAGACAGAATTCTTCAGCATGTCCGCCATACGGTCAGGGGACTGAGCATCCTGGCGGCGCTTCTGATCGCCGCGTCCTCGTCCTTTGTTTATGTGGAGAAAGATGAGACCGGCCATCTGGACAAAGTCTATTTCGGTGGCTCCCTGAAATCGGGTGAAATCATCGCTACCGACGGCGAGAACGGCCCCCAGGCGAAAATCCTGCCCCCGGGATTTCATTTTCAACCTCTCCTGACGATCATCTACAACGTGAAGATGGAGCCGGTCATAGAGGTGCCGCCGGGCCAGTATG
>JBFFGY010000079.1:0-9077 GCA_041557215.1 Alphaproteobacteria bacterium | reverse complement strand
TTCGCCCAGCAGCAGTTGGGCGATGTGGTATTCGTCGAGTTGCCCGAGGTCGGTCGTACCGTTGCGCGCGGGGCGGAAATCGCCGTGGTCGAGTCGGTCAAGGCGGCCAGCGAAATCTACGCGCCGATCACCGGGGAAGTGGTCGAGGTCAATGAAGCCCTTTCCGACGAGCCCGCCATGGTCAACCAGTCCCCCGAGGATGATGGCTGGTTCTTCAAGATTCGCCTCAGCGATGCGGCCGAAGTTGCCGAGTTGATGGATGCGGCGGCCTACAAGACTTTCACGGACGAGCAGGGCTGAGGCGGTGGGCCGCCTGCGCGGCGCCCTGCACATAAGATTCGCCCGTACAGCAAAAAACCCCCGCGGTCGCCGCGGGGGTTTTTGTGTCTGATTTTACCAGGGATCAGTGAAGCTTCCCGGGGATATCCTTGATCGCGGCGGCAACGGCTTTCTCGCCGGCATCGCCCGCCATCTTGTCTTCAAGAAGTCGTGCCGTGGCCTCGATTGCCATATCGACGGCCTTCTCGCGGATTTCCTCGATCGCGGAAGCCTCGGCCTGGGCGATCTTCGCCGCAGCCTGCTGTTCCCTGCGCTTGATCGCATCCTCCAGGTCGGCCTCGGCCTTTGCCTTGACGCGCTCCGCTTCCTCGCGCGCGTGGGCGATGATCTGCTCGGCCTCCTGAATGGCTTCCCGCTGGCGCCGCTGATAGCTGGCCAGCAGGGTCTGCGCTTCTTCACGAAGGCGTTGGGCTTCCTCGACTTCCCCGCGGATCTTGGCAATCCGCCCATCCAGCGCCTGGGTAAGCACGCGCTTGCCCGGCTTGAATGCCGCGATCACGAAAACCACAAAGGCTACGCCGACCCAGAAGGTGGAGCTATGCAGCAGAGCGTCCATCACGCCTTCTCCTTCATGGCAGCGGTGACGGCTTTCTTGGCTTCAGCGGCCGAAACCTTCACGCCGGCCAGTTTGGCGGCTGCTTCCTGAACCACCTCTATGGCGACATCCTGCAGGTTGGCAAGCGCAGGTTCCTTGGCGGCTGTGATGCGGGCCTCGGCGGCCTTGGCGTCCTCGGCCAGCTTCGCCGACAGCGCCGTACGCCGCACAGATGCGGCTTCGGCAATTTCCTGCGCGGTTTCGCGGTGGATTGCCTTGGCCTGTTCGGCCGCTTCGGCCAGCGCCTTCTCGTACGCCGCCATGGCGGCCTCGGCCTCCTCGCGGTGAGCCGACGCCTTGTCCAGATCGTCGTCGATCTTGCGGCGGCGGGTTTCCAAGGCATCCTCGATCTTCGGCAGCGCGGCGTTGCGCAGGATGAAGAAGAAGGCAACCAGGGATACCGTCAGCCAGAACAGCTGCGTCGCGAACCACCTGGGGTCGAACTGCGGCAATGTATCGCCACCCTCCGCCGCCGCAAAGGCGATGTCGGGCACCGTCGCGGCAAGCGCCGCGATGCCGGCCAGCTGTATGATATTTGCCCGTACGGCCATGATTTCTCTTCCCGGATGTCCTGTTTCCCTGGGGCAGGTGCGCGGCGCGGGCGCCGCGTCCCGAAGCCTCAGCCGAAGAGGACGAGGAACGAAATCAGCAGGGCGTACAGCGCGACGGCCTCAACCAGCGCGAAGCCCAGCATGGCCATCGGAAAGATCTGCGGCCTGGTCGCCGGATTGCGAGCGATCGAGCTGATCAGCGAAGAAAAGATGTTACCGATACCTACACCCACGCCCGACAGTCCGATCACGGCAAGGCCGGCGCCGATCATCTTCGCGGCTTCTAGTTCCATAGTCCTGTTTCCCGTCTATTGGTCCAGATAAGTGATTAATAAGTGTCGTACGATTGCTGTTACCGCGTTCGTACTAGTGGAGATGCAACGCGTCGTTCAGATACAGGCAGGTCAACACGGTGAAGACATAAGCCTGCAGGAAAGCGACGAGCAGCTCGAAACCGGTTAGCGCCACGTCCATCGCAATGGGGGCCAACCCGCCAATCCCGAAGGTGGCGGCGCCCAACGGCACAACAAAACCGGCAAAAACCTTCATCATGGTGTGGCCGGCCATCATATTCGCGAAAAGACGAATAGACAGGCTGACCGGACGCGAGAGGTAGGAGATCACCTCGATGGGGATCATCAGCGGCATCATCAGCGCCGGCACGCCCGACGGTACGAAGAAGCTGAAGAAATGCAGACCGTGCTTGAAAATGCCGATCAGCGTGACCGCGACGAAGACCGTCAGCGCCATACCCAGCGTCACGATGATGTGGCTGGTAAAGGTGAACGCGCCGGGAATCAGGCCGAGCAGATTCCCGATCAGGATGAACATGAACAGCGTAAAGATATAGGGGAAATAGCGCCGGCCGGCATCGCCGACATTGTCGCGTATCATGTTCGCTACGAATTCATAGGCCATTTCCGACATGACCTGCCAGCGTCCGGGAACCAGTGCGCGGCGCCGTGCGCCCAGCGCCAGGAACAGGGAAGCGGCCGCAACGGTAATGACCATCGCGAGGGCGGAATTGGTGAAGGAAAGATCCAGTTCGCCGAGCTTGATCGGCACGATCGGCTGAATCTTGAATTGTTCAATCGGGCTTGCCACGTTGGACCTCGCCTACCTCTCGCCGTCTTCATTCCCGGAACTGCTTCCGGATCCCACGCCGCCGCTATTGCCGGCACTGTTGCCCTGCGTCGCGCTTTCCTGCTCCTCCCCGTCCTTTTCCGGCTTCTTGTAGCCGACGGCAAGGCCGTAACCCATCGCGGAGCGATATACATTCATCATCGCCGCCGCCGAGCCCAGCAGGAAAAACACCACCAGGAACCAGGGTTTGGTACCGAACCACCAGTCCAGCCCGTACCCTATGCCGACCCCTACGACGATGGCGGATACCATTTCCACCCCGACCCGCAAGGCCCAGCCCAAACCGCTCATCCCCGGCGGTCCGCCGGAAAGAGACTGTTCGTGCTGGCGATCGGCCCTTCGATGTTCGCGCGCCGCACGCAGCCGTTCTCCCAGATCGTTTAGCGAGGGCGGTTTATTGTCTTCGCCCATACCGGCCCCCTGGAATTACCGACACCGTGCCGCAAAGCGCGGGCAACATACTGACGCGAAAAATCCAAGTCAAGGCGGAATACCGCACTGCGGCAACCTGTCAGAAAATCGCAGAAAACATGGGGTTCCAGGCTGAGCGCCACGAAGCCTCAGGCCGACTCGCGGATCTGTTCGGCCTGCGCGAGGTCCACCGACACCAGTTGGCTGACCCCCGGCTCGCCCATGGTGACGCCAAACAGGCGGTCCATGCGGGCCATCGACATGCGGTGATGGGTGACGACCAGGAAGCGGGTTTCGCGAGAATGGGCCAGATCGCCGACCAACGAACAGAACCGGTCCACATTGCTGTCGTCCAGCGGCGCATCGACCTCGTCCAGCACGCAGATCGGCGCCGGATTGGTCAGGAACACGGCAAACAGCAGCGATATCGCCGTCAGCGCCTGTTCACCGCCCGACAACAGCGACATGGATGTCAATTTCTTCCCCGGCGGGCTGGCCATGATTTCCAGGCCCGCCTGCAGCGGATCGTCTTCTTCCGTCAGCGTCAGATGGGCGCGTCCGCCGCCGAACAATCGACCGAACAATTCCTGGAAATGCTCGTTGACCTCGGCGAAGGCCGCCATCAACCGTTCCCGGCCCTCGCGGTTCAGGGCCGAAATTCCCTGACGCAAACGGGCGATCGCGGCCAGCAGATCCTCGCGTTCGGTCTGCATGGTGGTTATCTGTTCCTGCAGTTCCACGGCTTCGGTTTCCGCGCGAAGGTTGACCGGTCCCATCCCGTCGCGTTCGCGGGTCAGCCTGTCCAGCCTTGTGGCTGCGGCGTCCGCTTCCGGGATCGTATCATTTTCACCGATCTCGGCGGCTTCCAATATGCCGTCGGGCGCAATGCCCAGCTTTTCGCGCACGCGCTCCGCAACGGTCTGGCGATCGCGTTCCGCCTGCTCCACCTGCGCCTCGGCGCGGACCTGCCGCTCGCGGGCTTCCGCCAGCGCCGTTTCCGCCGTTTTCAGTTCACGGTCGGCGTCGATCTGGCCGGCCTCGGCCGACGCCAGGCGGTCGGCGGCCTCCGTCCGCTTGCCCTCGGCCTCGGCGATCTGATCCATCAATGTGGCACGCTGCGCTTCGAGTTCATCCGGGCGTGCCGCCAGTCGCTCGCGTTCCTCTTCCGCTGCGGCCCGCCGCTCCACGAGGTCCGCAAGCCTCTCCGCCGCCCCACCGGCACGGCGGCGCCAGTTTTCGGATTCGTTTTCGATTGTGCGCAGCCGTTCCGCGCGGCGATGCGAATCCGCCGCCAGCCGGTCATGGGCGCTTCGCCTCTCCGCCTCGCCGGCGCGAAGTTCGGCCAGTTCCGTCCGCATCGTATTCACGGTCTCGCGCAGCGCCGACGAATCGTCCAGGTTCGACAATTCGCTCTCGGCCTCGCTCAAATCCGCCTCGGCCTGTTCCCGGTGGCCGGTCGCCGTCTCCAGCGATTCGACGAGGGCCGAAAGGCGGGATTCCTGGGCGACGCGAGCGTTGGTCAAGCGCGTCAATTCCTCCCGGGCGCCGTTCAGCCGGGAAAACCCATTTCTCACCGCATCGCGGGCGGCTCTTTCCCTTTCGCCTGCCATCGTCCGGGCTTCGCGGGCTTCCGCCGCGGCCTCTTCCGCTGCCGCCGCCCTGGCTTCCGCCTCCTGCCGTCCGGCGCGGATCTCGGCCAGGCGGTTGCGCTGCGCAAGTCGGGTCGCGGCCGCCGTCGGGGCGCCGGCCGAAACGGTGAAGCCGTCCCAGCGCCATGATCCGCCATCGCGCGATACAAGCCGCTGGCCGGGTTGCAGCGATGCCGCCAGGCGTGCGCCGGTCGCGGCATCCTCCACCACGCCGATTGCCGACAGCCGGCGCGTCAGTTCCGCCGGCGCTTTCACATGATCCGACAGCGCCGGCACGCCCTGTGGCAGGGCCGACGGATCGAGCTGCGGCAAGCGGTCCCAATGGACCGGGGCCGAACTGTCGATGGGCGCGTTCAGGTCTTCGCCAAGCGCCGCCCCAAGCGCGGTTTCGAAGCCGGTTTCCACGGCGATGGAATCGATGACCGGCGGGAACAAATCCCCCTCGGACGGCTCCAGCAATTCCGAAAGCGCCTGTTCCTCCGCCTTCAGTTTCGCCAGCGCGGATTGCGCGTCCTGCGACGTGGCGCGCGCGGCGGCCTCGGCCTCCTCCAACTCGGCGCGCATGGATTCCGCGGCCTCCTGCGCGGCCCTGGCCTCGTCGAGGGCCGCTTCCGCCTCTTCCACGGCCGCGGCCGCCGCCGTCATGGCCTCGTCGGCACCCAGCGCTTCCACGCGCTCGGCCCGCTCGGTCTCCAGTTCTTTTTCCCGTGCCGACAGACGGCCGATCCGCTCGCTCAACTCGGCAACGCGCCGGCCGAGCGAATCGTGCCGCGCCTCGGTCACGGCCAGGCGGCTCGTCAGTTCCTGAAGCTGGGCCTCCCTTTCGGCGACCTGCTCGTTGGCCTCCGCAAGCGCCTCGGACGCGGCATCAAGTTCCCCCGTCTCCGATTCCCGGGCCGCGGCCAGTTCCTCGCGCTCGGCGTCAAGCCCGGTCAAGGCTTCCGCAGCGTCGCCTTCCAGCGCCTTCTCGCGCTCGATATCGCCGACGATCTGCACCAGCCGTTGTTGCAGCTGCGACTGGGCCGTGGCGACCCGCTGGGCCTCGTTGTCCAGTTCGCGGCGCGCCAGCTGCAAATGCTGCAGGGCCGCTGCCGCCGCTGCCTCCGCCTGGCGAAGCGCGGGCAGCGCGGAATGGGCATCGGCCTGCAAGGTGGCCAGCTTGGCGGCCGCTTCCGTACGTTCGGCGACCAGCGCCTTCGCCTCTTCCAGACGCCCCCCGGCCTCTTCCACACCCCTGGTCGCGTTGCTCCAGGCATGGTGCAGCAGGATCGCGTCGAACTGGCGAATCTGTTCCGAAAGCCGCCGGTATCGCGCGGCCTGGCGTGCCTGGCGCTGCAGCCCCTGGTGCTGGGCCTCCAGCGCGCCGATAACGTCTTCCAGGCGCTCCAGGTTGGTTTCCGCCGCCCGCAGGCGCAATTCGGCCTCATGGCGGCGTGAATGCAGCCCCTTGATGCCGGCGGCCTCTTCCAGCAGGCCCCGCCGGTCTTTCGGCTTGGCGTTGATCATCGCGCTCACGCGGCCCTGGCTCACCATCGCCGTGGAATGGGCGCCGGTGGCCATGTCGGCGAAAAGGAGCTGGACGTCCCGGGCGCGAACCTCCTTGCCGTTGATCTTGTAGGTCGACCCCGAATCGCGTTCGATGCGGCGCGATATCTCCAGCTCGTCGGCATCGTTGAACAGGGCCGGCGCAGTGCGGTCGGAATTGTCCAGATGCAGGATGACCTCGGCGATATTGCGGGCCGGGCGCGAGGTGGTGCCGCTGAAAATCACGTCCTCCATGCCGCCGCCGCGCATGCTCTTGGCCGATGTCTCGCCCATCACCCAGCGCAGCGCCTCGACGACATTGGACTTTCCGCAGCCGTTCGGCCCCACAACGCCGGTCATTCCCGGCTCGATCAGAAGCTCGATGGGATCGACAAAGGACTTGAAGCCGGAAAGGCGGAGTTTCGTGAAATGCACGGAGTTAAGCCCGGACTAGATGAACGCTGGGCCGGCGATCGTCATTTCGCGGCTTCTTCCAGAATTTCTTTGAAATCGTCATAGGGCAGATTGGAAACCTTCTTGCCGTTGACGACGAAGCTGGGCGTGCTGTTGATGTCGAATTCCATCTGCCCGTCAAGACGCATCTGCAAAATTCCGTCCCTAAGCTCTTCATTCGCCAGGCAGGCATCGACGTCGGCCTGGCTCATGCCGCCAAGCGCCGCAAGCTGGGTCAGCGTCTTGAGCGGATCGTTGCTTTTCGCCCAGGTCTGCTGCTGGGCGTAAAACGCGTTCAGGAACACGAAATATTTGTCATGCGGCGCGCAGCGCGCGATCTGCGCGGCGGCGGCGGCATATTTGTCGAGCGGGAAATCACGGTAGATCAGTTTGGCCTTGCCGTTCTCGATCCAGTCCTTCTTCAGTTGCGGCAGTGTCTCCGCATGGAAGTTGGCGCAATGCGGGCAGGTCAGGGAGGCATATTCGATGATCGTCATGGGCGCGGCGGGATCGCCGATCACGCGGTCCGCAAGCGCTTCCTCCGTCGACAGGATTTCAGCCTGCGCGGCAGCCGGCATCCACAACATGGCCAACAGCGCGGCGGCGAAACGAATTGATCTGGTCACGGCTCTCCTCCCGGCAAACAATGTGAAGCGCAATTATAAGAGTCCCATTACGGCGCCATCAAGGCGCAGCGCGGAATTATCACTTCCTGCCGCCGCGTGAAGGGTCGCTTATCACGGCGCGGCCAAGGCGCGCAAGCGCGTCCCTTATCTCCTCGTCTTCCACCGCCGCCAGGGCGTCTTCCACCGCGGCGCGGGCTCCCGGGTCCGGCGCCCGGCGCGCGGGCTTTTCCGATTTGCGGTTCTGGCCGCCCGGCTTGCGGCCCGGCGGCGCATGGACGATGGTCATCCGCTCGATCGCGCGATATCCGAAATGGCTGTTGATTCGCTCCAGCAGCTGCGGCTCCATATGCTGAAGTTCCAGCGCCAGGCCCCCGCTCGCCAGAATCCGCAAGGTCCCGCCGTCGCGCCGCCCCGGCGGAAAGGTCAGGCGATCGGGCCAGCAATTCTCGGCCAGCGCCGGCCCGACGATATTTTCCCAGCCGGTCACCAGCCCGGCCTCGGCAAAGCCGCGCTTGCCGAAAACGCTTTTCGAAAGCCCGCCGACCGATGCCGCCAGCGGGCGTGTCCCGCCGGTTCGGCCCGGCTTCTGCCTCTTCTTGTGCTGGTCCCGGTCACCGGGCATATTCCGATCCGCCCGCAATATCCTCTGTTGTGCTAGTTACGCATCCATGACCGATTCGCGCAAGGCCCCCGATCCGCAAATGCTGCTCCGCTGGTATGACGGCTATCGCCGCCGCCTGCCCTGGCGGGCGCTGCCGGGCGAGCGGCCGGAGCCCTACCGGGTCTGGCTGTCCGAAATCATGCTGCAGCAGACCACGGTGGCCACCGTCGGCCCTTACTTCGAATCCTTCCTTGCCCGCTGGCCCACGGTCGAGGCGCTGGCCGCCGCCGAACAGGATGAGGTGCTGCATGCCTGGCAGGGGCTGGGCTACTACGCCCGCGCCCGCAACCTGCACCGCTGCGCCCGGCATGTGGCCGGAACTTTGGACGGCATCTTCCCGGATTCCGAGGCCGAGCTGCTGAAACTGCCCGGCGTCGGCGCTTATACGGCGGCGGCGGTCGCGGCCATCGCCTTCGACCGGCCGGCGGTGGTGGTGGACGGCAATGTCGAGCGGGTGATGGCGCGCCTGTTCGCCGTTCGGGAGCCCCTGCCGGCGGCCAAGCGGCGCCTGCATGAACTGGCCGGATCTCTCACCCCCGACTCGCGGCCTGGCGACTATGCGCAGGGGGTCATGGATCTGGGCGCCACCGTCTGTACCCCGCGCGGGCCGCGCTGTCTGCTCTGTCCCTGGAAGGAGGCCTGTGCCGGGCGCGACGAGGCGGAAAGCCTGCCGCGCCGCGCGCCCAAGCCGGAACGGCCGACAAGGCGCGGCGTGGCCTTCTGGATCACCCGGCCCGACGGCGCGGTGCTGCTGCGTCGGCGGCCGGAAAAGGGGCTGCTCGGCGGGATGATCGAAATCCCCTCGACCGAATGGCAGGAGGGGGCCTTACCGGCCCTCGTGAAGGCCCGCAAGGATGCGCCGCTACAGGCCCTGGACTGGAAGGAACTGCCCGGCGCGGTGACCCATACTTTTACCCATTTCCATCTCGAACTGCGAGTTATTGCGGGGAGAGTCGGCCGCAATGCCGGCGCAGGCGCGATCTGGCGCCACCCGGACGATTTCGGCGAGCTGGCATTGCCCACCGTGATGAAGAAAGTGGCCCGGCACGCGCTGAAACACGGGTAGGGAGCACTGCTGCCATTGGTATTTTGAGCTTGGCAATAAAACTTCTCAGTCCCAGCGAT
>JBFFGY010000078.1:0-9108 GCA_041557215.1 Alphaproteobacteria bacterium | reverse complement strand
CGCCATCGACAGCGAACTGGATTGCCGCGTCTACCTTCGGCCTCCTCGCAATGACGCCAAAGGGGTGCTTATTTCCGGTGGGATCCGGTATGCCGGGAGGGCCTCGAGGCGATGTGATTCGAAATCGCGCAAAATTTGTGATACTTTGGACGTATATTTAACATCCAATGAGCCTATGGCATGGATTTTTTGATAGACTTCATTAGCGACAGTGTTGATTCCCTGGCCACGCAGCCGCTGGCCCTGGTTCTGATCGCCGCCGTTTTCGGCGTGGCAGTCTATTACATGTCGCGACCCGGCTGAGCGGGCGCTTTCCCGCGCGGAACGTTTCGGATATCGGGTGTCAGCCCAGGGCCTGGAAGAGCTCGGCCAACATCGCCAGCAGGCCGATGGCCAGGCAGGCCATGCCGGCCACGGCGAGGCGGGCTATGGGCTCGGAATGGACGATGCGGGCCAGGAGGGGGCTGCGCCGGCGGTTGGCCAGCCGGATCAGGCCGAGGATCACGGCCATCAGCCCGGCCCCGATCAGGAAGACGGACATGGCGGTCGGGCCCCGGCGGCCGGTAACGTGAAATCGCGCATCAGCCTGCTTCCTCGAAATCCGCGATCGCCTCGATGAAAATGTCGGCGAATTCCGCCAGCTTCGATTCCCCGACCCCGTAGACTTGCGCAAAGGCCTCGCGCGTGGCGGGGCGGCGGGCGGCCATGTCTATGAGCGTCTTGTCGGAGAAGACGACATAGGCCGGCACGCCGCGTCCCTGGGCGAGGGCGAGGCGCAGGCGCTTGAGGTCCTGCAGCAGGGCGAGGCCCGGTTCGTCCAGCGCCTCGGCCTCGGCGCGCTGCTTGCGGCCGGCGGCGCGGCCCGGTTTGCGCACCGTGTCGGGACGGAAGCGGAACTCTTCCTCGCCCTTCAGTAGCGCCATGCCCTTCTCCGTCAGGCCCAGCCCGCCATAGCCGCCGATGTCGATATTCAGGAAGCCCGAGGCGACGAGCTGGCGGATCATGGCGTTCCATTCCTGCAATGTCCGGCCGGCGCCGATGCCGAAGACGGACAGGCTCTCATGGCCGGCCGACGCCGTCTTGTCGGTGCTCTTGCCCAGCAGGACATTGGCGATATGGGCCGCGCCCCAGCGCTGGCCGGTGCGGTAGACGGCGGACAGCGCCTTCTGCCCGTCCTCGGTCGCGTCCAGGGTCTCGGCCGGGTTCAGGCAATTGTCGCAGGCGCCGCAGGGCGCGCTCTCCTCGCCGAAATAGGCCAGCAGCATGCGCCGGCGGCATTCCGGGGCCTCGCAATAGGCCAGCAGCGCGTCCAGCCGCTTGTGTTCGCGGCGCTTGCGCTCGCCGCCGCCGTCCTCCTGCTCGATGAAGCTGCGGCGCATGCGGATATCGTCCAGCCCGTAGAGCATCATTGTTTCGGCCGGCGCCCCGTCGCGCCCGGCGCGGCCGATCTCCTGGTAATAGGCCTCGGGGCTGCCGGGCAGGTCGGTATGGAAGACATAACGGATATCCGGCTTGTCGATGCCCATGCCGAAGGCGATGGTCGCCGCGATCACCATACCGGGCTCGGTCATGAAGCGGTCCTGCACCGCGTTGCGTTCGTCGGCCGCCATGCCCGCATGGTAGGCCATGGCCTTGTGGCCGGCGTCGCGCAGGGCCGCCGCCGCCTCTTCCGTCTTCTTGCGCGACAGGCAATAGACGATGCCGGCCTCAGTCCGATGCGCGTCGGCGAAATCCAGCATCTGTTTCTTCCAGCTCCGCTTCATTTCCACCGACAGCGTCAGGTTCGGGCGGTCGAAGCGGGTGACTATGATTTCCGCCTCGCCGCCGAACAGGCGCGCCGCGATATCGTCGCGGGTGATCGGGTCGGCGGTGGCGGTCAGCGCGGCGATGGGGGTGCCGGGGAAGAGCTCGCGCAGGCGCGCCAGATCGGCATATTCCGGGCGGAAGGCCGGGCCCCATTGCGAAATGCAATGGGCCTCGTCGATGGCGAACAGGGCGGGGGCAAGTTTTGCCAGGGCGGCGGTCATGCGCCCGTCCATCAACCGTTCCGGCGACAGGTAGAGCAGGGCGACCTCGCCGGCCTGCACCCGGCGCCAGGTGGCGATATTGTCCTCGCGCGGGATCGCGGAATTGATCGTGGCCGCGGCGATGCCGTTGAGTTTCAGCGCCGCCACCTGGTCCTGCATCAGGGCCACCAGCGGCGAGACGACGACGGTCAGCCCGCCGGTCAGCAGCGCCGGCACCTGGTAGATCAGCGACTTGCCCGACCCGGTGGGCATGACGGCCAGCAGGTTGCGCCCGGCCAGCAGGGCGGAGATGGCGCGGTCCTGGCCGGGGCGGAAGGCGTTGAAACCGAACCGGTCGCGCAGGATGCGCAGCGCCTCGTTATCTGCGTCGCCATGCATGCGTCGTCGGGCCTCTCGCGATGGAATCGGGTGGGGTTCTTTCTAGACCGGGCGCCGCGGCCTGTCCAACGGGGGCCAAGAAAAAAGGGCCGGACCAGATGCCCGGCCCGGCCCTTCAGTTGTGGGCAACTCAACGGAAACAATAGAGAGTCACTATTCCGTTTCCACTTCCTCGTAGCCCGTGATCATTGCCTTAATATGCGCGGTGGGGGTGTGTCCAGTGGTCGCGAAATAAACATGGACCACGAAGAAGATCACCATCATGAAGGCAGCGGCCGTGTGGACGAAGGCGACCAGGGCCAGGTCGAGCCAGCCGAGGCCGAACGCCGTCCAGTCGGAGTAGTAGAGGTAGAGCAGGCCGCTGACCCAGATCGCCGGGTTGATGACCAGCTTGACGCCGAGATAGGCCAACCGCTGCAGCGGGTTGTGCTTGCTCACCGTGGTCTGGCGGAACGGATGCGTCGCATCGGTGAAGATGCCCGTCAGATAGTAGCGGATCATCGCCGCCAGCTTGTCGGCCGTCGGGATGTACTGCTTCCACTCACCCGTCGTGAAATGCCAGAAGATGGCGAAGACCCACAGGCCGATCAGCAGCCAGGCCGCCGTCGTATGCACTTCCTGGGCGTTCTCGTAGCCCAGCAGGCTGTAGGTGGCATGGATCTCGAAGCCGGTGACCGCCATGGTGACGATCAGCAGCGCCTGGGACCAGTGCCAGAACCGCTCGAAGCGCTTGAAGACATAGATTTTCTCGTATTTCATGACCTACATCCTCCTGTGGGTGTAGTAGCGCAGGCCGCCATGGCCCAGCACCGCGATCAGGGCCAGCAGGGCGCCCGCCCAGCCCAGGAAGTCCAGCCATCCGGTATGGTCGCGTCCGGGCATGTAGACGCCCGCGATGCCGGCCATCCGGCCGTTGCGGCTGTGGCATTCCTCGCAGGTGACCGCGTCGTCCTTGGGTGCGACCATATGGGTGATCGGCCAGGCCATTTCGGTCTCGACGAAGCCCAGCTCGCCGCTATAGGTGGCGCCGACGGCTTCCATGCCGGCCGCGACCGCCTTGTCCCAATCGTAGTTGCGCCAGAAGGCGGTGTCGTCCGCGCCCCAGGTATGGACCACGGCCAGCGTCTTGAGGCCCTTGTCGTAGGCCTGCTTGCCGCGCATCACCTTGAACGGCCAGATGCGTGAATCGGGATCGTCCGGGCTGCCGCCATACTTGTTGATGGGAACGACCTCGCTGCCGTCGACCTCATCGCCGAAGAGCGTGTAATCCACCGTCCCGTCGAACCAGCGATATTCGGGGATGACATGCTGTCCCCAGCCGAAGTCGCCCTTCATGCCGGAATAGATCTCGCGACCCTTTTCGTCATGGATCTTGATGGGCTTGCCCTTTTCATCCAGCCGTCCGGCCGTCGACCAGTCCCACCACATCTTGGTGTCGTACCCGCCGCGGGCGAAGCGCGGCACGTGGCAGGTCACGCAGGCGATCCGGTCGGTATGGTCGTTCAGCTTGACGTTGGCCGTCGCGGGGTGCGGCTCCATGCCGTGGCAGGATTCGCAACTGGCGCGGCTGCCGTCGGTGCGGCCGGGAATATCGATCCCGGTGGTATCCTTGGCCTTCGGCGTATAACGGCTGCCCTGCACCGCATGGGCGTCGCCGCCATGGCATTTCGAGCAACTGAAATTCAGCCGGGCGGGGCTCATATGGACATCGAGATATTTCCCCGGATTGACCAATGAGAGATCGAGGTCGCCATGCTTCACCGCGTTGCCGCCGCCACCCAGGAAGTGGCAGGTGCCGCAATTGCGCCGGCTGGTCGGCCCGACCTTCTGGGCGATCTTGGCGAGGTCCGGCGGCTGCATCATGCGGCCGCTGCCCGCAGGCCATTCGGTCGGCTCGTAAACCGGATGCCCGGCGCCGGCGGGGAATTTGCGGTATTCCGCCGTGGTGTCGTGACAGACGAGGCAGTCGACACTCTCCTCGCTGGTGAAGTTGAAATTGCCGTCTTTCCAGCCATAGCCGATATGGCAGCTGGTGCATCGTTCCTCGTTGGAGACCACCGAGCCGCAAAAATTGTTGATGACGTTCTTCTTGCCCAACTGCTCGCCGTTCTGCGGATTGACCACGCTCCAGGTCCAGTGCTTGGTCTTGTGGAGCTGCTTGCTGGCCTCCGTATGGCATTTCAGGCAGGCCCTGGTGACATCCGGGCCGGTGGCGAAGGGACCGCTGAGTTCCTTGAACTTGCTGTGATCCGCGGTCGAGGGCTTGCCGGCTTCGGTATTCGCCCAGGCGCCGCCGACGCCAAGGACGAACGCCAGCGCGACGGCCGAAACCAGGGCCCTGGCAAGGCGGGTTGAAAATCTATTGCAGGTGCGCATCGTCCTGCTCCTCTATGTAAATCCCTGACAATTGAACATGGTCCCGGGGGCTAGCAGCCCCCGAGATCCTGCAGGCCACCCTTGCCGGAGCCGCCACCGCCGCCCGGCTTGCCCTTGACCAGCGGGGGTGCCGGCTTGGACGGGTCGAAGGTGATGAATTTCTCCTGATCGGCCGCTACTTTCTGCATGACGGATGCGACGGTCGGGCCGAACAACTGGCCCATCAGGCCGGTGTTCATCAGGCCGATATAGACCTTGCCGTCCTCTTTCTCGTAAACCGTGATCGTGCAGGGCATCAGGATCGACAGGATCCGGGTTTTGTCCTCCTGCAGAATCGGTTTGGAATAATCGGGGTTACAGGCCTCTACGAGCAGCACGTTGGGCACCGTGGCGCCGAGCGCGCGGATTGTGTTGGAGGGGCTGCGCAGACCCGAAAGGTCCCAACCGGCTTCCTGAATATTTGCCTGAATCCGTGCTGCGGTTTCCTCGATGCCGAAGGGGCTGGGATACTCCTTCACCATCATCGAACCACCCACCTGCCAGGCCAGCAGGCCGGAAATCAGGATTCCTGCTAAAAATCCCGCGATTGCCTTTTTCATGATCGGCACTCCTGATAAAATTAGTGTTCTCTTATATAATATTATTCTAATGTATGCCAAGTAACTATTTGAAAAATAATATTTTCCTATTAGTATGGTAATATATTCACCTTGACCGAAGCGGGGGGAGGTGGGCATGACAACCATGGGGCGTCAGTTATGACACTCAAAACTATGTATAATCTGGGATTGTTCGTACTCGTCTTTACCGCTGGTTGCGTGTTTTTCGACATGGCCGGCACGGATGCCCGAGCGGAAGAGTCTGATATTGCACCGCAGCATCTTGATGCCGCTGGGCTGGCCGGCTATCGGGAATACCTGTCTTCCGGAGATCATCGTGCCTTCGCAATTGCACCAGGCGGGGCCTGGGCCTGGGTTTCGGAAATGCCGGATCCGGATGTTGCGGAATCGGAAGCAATTCGCAATTGTTCCGGCTATACCGAACAGCGGTGCACAATCTATGGCATCGACGGGCAGGTTGTCTTTGATCCCGATCAATGGGCGGCGGCCTGGGGGCCTTACGCCGATGCCACGGAGGCGGCGGCGCGGCCCATGGGGACGGCCCGCGGCGCACTGTTCGCGGACCTGGCCCTGACGGCGCCCGACGGCGCCGCGGTAACGCTATCGGACCTGCGGGGCAAGATCGTCTTTCTGCATTTCTGGGGAAGCTGGTGCGCGCCTTGCCAGTTCGAATTTCCCGAGTTGCAGGCGCTATACGATTCCTTCGCGGAGAATGAAGGAATCGCCTTCGTCCTGGTGCAGTCCCGCGAGGATATCGAGCGCTCGCGGCGCTGGGCCAAACAGCGGAAATTCTCGATGCCGTTCTACGATTCCGGTGCCCGCGGGCCCGGCGACCGCGCCTTTGCTTTGGCCGATGGCGGGCGCATCGAGGACCGTTTCCTGGTGCCGGTATTTCCGTCGACTTATGTCCTCGACAGCCATGGCCTGGTGCTGTTTTCCCAACTCGGGCCGCAGGAGCATTGGAGCCTGTACGAACCGCTGCTGCGTCACGCGGTCGAACACAGACCCGACTAGAGCAGCTTTATTCATGCAAATGGAATTGCTTCTCGCGATTCCATTTGCATGAATAAAGCTGCTCGCCCCTTGATATAGCGGGCAATTTCATCCGACCAAATTGAACCGGCCCGGTTCAGTTTGATCGGAGATTGCCCTAGGCCCGCCGCAGGCTGTCGCGGCAATTTCAGTAGCTGCCGTTTTTTCGCTCGGAGTCGTGGCGGGATCGCCCTAAAATCTCGCTATAAATAATGGCCAGGGAGAGCGAATATGAAAGCAGCCGTCTGCCGCGCGTTCGGGGAACCCCTGGTCATAGAGGATATCGATCTCGCGCCGCCGGGCCCGGGCGAAATAAGGGTGAAGATCGCCGCCTGCGCCATCTGCCATAGCGATATCCACTTTGCCGAGGGCGCATGGGGCGGCGATTTGCCCGCGATCTACGGGCATGAAGCATCGGGCGTTGTCGAGGAAATCGGACCGGGCGTGGAGACCCTGCATCCCGGCGACCATGTGGTGGTGACGCTGATCCGGTCCTGCGGCCATTGCCACTACTGCTCGCGCGGCGAACCCTATGTCTGCGAGACCCAGACGGCGCTGGACAAGACCAGTCCGCTGACCGCGCCGGATGGCTCTCCCGTGGTGCACGGGCTGCGCACGGGCGCCTTCGCCGAATATGCGGTAGTGCATGAATCCCAGGCCACCGCGATTCCGCAGGATGTTCCGTTGGACAGCGCGGCCCTGCTGGCCTGCGGCGTTATCACCGGGCTTGGCGCGGTGGTGAATACGGCAGGCATGCGGCCCGGCTCCGACGTTGCGGTGATCGGTGTCGGCGGGGTCGGGCTGAACAGCATACAGGGGGCGGCCATCGCCGGGGCAAGACGCATCGTTGCGGTCGATATCGTGCCGTCGAAGCTGGAAGCAGCCCTGCAGTTCGGCGCCACCCATACGCTGGATGGCAAGGACAAGAGCGCCGCCAAGCAGGTCCGCAGCTTCACCGAACGGCGGGGGGTGGATTATGCCTTCGTCACTGTGGGGGCGAAGCCGGCAATCGAACAGGCCCTCAGGATGATCGGGCGGGCCGGCGCGGTGGTCGTGGTCGGCATACCCGAGGCCGGCTTGATGGCGGAATTCGAACCGGCTCGCGTCGCCAGCATCAGCCAGCGGATCATCGGCAGCACGATGGGTTCGACCGATATCCGCCGCGACATTCCCTGGCTGGTCGAACTATACCGGCAGGGCCGGCTGAAACTGGACGAGCTGATCTCCGCCCGCTACCCGCTGGAGCGGATCAACGAAGCCATCGCCTCCACCAGCAGCGGCGCGGCCTTGCGCAATGTAATTACCTTCGACTGAGGGCGCGACCCATGAAGATAAAGGACTTCAGGACCTGGGTCGTGGGCAACCCGCCGCCGCATTTCGGCGGGCGCTATTTCATCTTCGTGAAGCTGACCACCGATGACGGGATCGAGGGAATCGGCGAGGTCTATGCCGCCACCTTCGGCCCGCATGTGGTCGCGCGGATGGTGGAGGATGTCTGCGAGCGCCATGTGGTGGGCGCCGATCCGTTCCATATCGAGGCGCTGTGGCGAAGGGTCTATGGCTCCGGCTACACACTACGGCCGGACCTGTCGCTGGTAAGCGTGCTCAGCGGCATCGAAATGGCCTGCTGGGATATCGTCGGCAAAGCGGTGTGCAAGCCGGTCTATGAATTGCTGGGTGGCCGCGTGCACGAAAGGCTCCGCAGCTACACCTACATCTATCCCGATGTCGAGGCAGGCGAGGATGCCGGCATCTATACCGACCCGGAGCTCTCGGCCCGGCGCGCGGCGGAATACGTAGCGCAGGGGTTCACCGCCGTTAAGTTCGACCCGGCCGGGCTCTACAGCGCCTTCGACCCGCGCCAGCCGTCGCTGGAGGCGCTGGAATTGTCGGAACGCTTCTTCGAGGCGATCCGCGAGGCGGTAGGCAGCAAGGCCGACCTGCTGTTCGGCACGCACGGGCAGTTCACGCCCGCCGGTGCGATCCGCCTGGCGAAAAGGCTGGAGCCATACGATCCGCTATGGTTCGAGGAGCCGGTGCCGCCGGAAATGCCGGAGGAAATGGCCAAGGTCGCGGCGGCGACCAGTATTCCCGTCGCCACCGGCGAACGGCTTTGCACCAAGTACGAATTCGCCCGCGTTCTGGAATGTGGCGCGGCATCGATCCTGCAGATGGCGCTGGGGCGCGTCGGCGGGCTGCTGGAAGCCAAGAAGATCGCCGGCATGGCGGAGGCGCATTATGCGCAGATCGCCCCGCATCTCTATTGCGGGCCGGTCGAGGGCGCGGCGAACATTCAGATCAGCGCCTGCTCGCCGAATTTCCTGATCCTGGAAAGCATCCAGCAATGGGGCGGGTTCCATACCGAAATACTGAAATCCCCGATCCGCTGGGAAGAGGGCTACGTCATAGTGCCCACCGAACCCGGACTCGGCGTCGAACTCAACGAAGCGGTTGCCGACGCGCATCCATACGACGGCGGCGCCCTGCATCTCGAAATGGCCGACCGGCCGCTATGAGACTGCGTGCATTGCACCCCGGGGATCGCATTTCGGGCTCGGTCGTGTTATGCGATCGGCGCTGGGGTGAGGCTTCTTGCGGCATGTCCTGGCTCATGGAGTTGCGGCGACCATGACGGATGACCCGACGACCACCGAAACCGAAAACCCGCGTGCGGT
>JBFFGY010000077.1:0-9116 GCA_041557215.1 Alphaproteobacteria bacterium | reverse complement strand
TAGTCCCAGACGAAGAAGGCCAGCCCCACCGGGCCCAGCCCGAGCCCCAGCACGGCCAGCCACTGCCTCGCTCCGGCGGGCCATACGGTTTGTTCGAAAATGAGATGGGCGATCAGCCCCAGCACGGCCGAGGCCCCGCAGAACCAGCCCACCGTATCCGTCTTCACATGCCCGAAACGGCGTGACAGCACGGAATAGGTCGACCAGGTCAGCGCGCAGGCGGCTGCCGCGCCATAGCCCAGCGCGAATTCGGATTTGAAGCTGACCGCGCCGCCGCCGGTGATCAGCAGCGCCGACCCGCCAAGCCCCAGCAACGCGCCCGCGACATGGAACCAGCGCAGCCGTTCGCCCGGGAGCAGGGCGGAAAACACAACAATCAGCAGCGGCCACAGATAGGCGATCAGTCCGGCCTCGACCGGCGGCGCGTTGCGCAGGGCCATGAAATAGAAGAAGTGATAGCCGAACAGCCCACCAACACCGAGCAGCCAGACCGGCCCGGGATGGCCGAGATGGAACAAGGGGTTTTCGCCATTCGCAATCCATTTGACCGCCGCACCGGCGAAGGCAATGGCGAAACACATGGCGACAAGCTGAAAAGGCGGGACATCGCCGCTCCACACCGTGAGCAGCGCCAAGGCGCCCCACATCAGGATGGCGGTGAAGCCGATCAGCGTGGCCCGGCCGCTTGCCGCCGCGCCGGTGGTCATTTCATCCCCCGCGCCAGTTCGATGACGCGCCGTGTCTCCTCCCACAAATCCAGTTTCGCCAGGTCGGCCGGGGCGAACCAGCGCGCGTCCGCCGCATCGCCGCCGGCGCGCGGATCGCCGGAAATCCAGTCGGCACGGAAATCCACCAGCGTATAATGGAACTGCAGCCCGCCATCCTCGTCACGGGTCATCGAATCCACAACGTCGACCAACGGCCCGATCCGGGCCTGGACGCCAGTTTCCTGAACCAGTTCGCGCAAGGCGCATTCGCGCACCGTCTCGCCCAGCTTCTGGCGGCCGCCGGGCAAACTCCAGGCGCCGGCACGCGGCGGCTTGCCGCGCATGATCATCAGCACGTCCTCGCCCCTCAAGCAGATGATGCCTACGCCGACCAGCGGCGCCTCTGGATAGTCGCGTTTCATTGACCCCCGCCTCGTTGCAGCCGCAATCTGGCACGGCGCGTGGCGATGGGCAATCTTCGCGGAGCCCGCCCCTACCAGCGGAAGACAGGCGCAACAAAATCCGGTGTCTGGCCAATTTCGGCAAAGAGCGTCCGCAGACATAGGGGATCCGGAGCGTCGCCCCACTTTATGCCCAGTGCCGAGGCGTGGATGCCGGCGGCGATGAACAGGGAATCGATACCGGCCGCCGCTGCGCCAGCGATGTCGTGATGCAGCGAATCGCCAATACCCAGGATGCGTTTCGCATCCGGATAGCGCGCGAAGCAGGCCTCGTACACCGCCCGGTTTGGCTTGCCGTGCCACTGCACGGTACCGCCAATTTCCTCGTAGCGTCTCGCGACCTGTCCCGGGCAGATGACGAGATCACCCTCCGGTGTGACGCTGACCAGGTCGGGGTTGGCGCAGATCATCGGGATATTGCGGGCAATCGCTTCCTGAAGCGCCGGTTCGTAATGCTCCAACGGCTCGCGGTTGGTGCCGGCCATCAGGATGAAATCGGCTTCCGATACATGCGCCACCCGCTCCAGGTCGATGCCGCCCCCGGTCAATCCCCGGTCGTCCCCCCAACTGAACAGCAGGCAGCGTCGCCCGAGGCCCGCGTGGAACGGGTCCTTGCGATGGTACAGCGCCTGCCAGGTCTGTTCGCCGGAGGTCACCAGGTGGTCGTAATATTCGCGCGGTATTCCCATGGCATCCATCTTCTCGATGCCGACATGGGTGCGCCGCGCCGAATTCGAAAGAATCACTACCGGCCTGCCCAGCGCCCGCAACTTCGCCAGCGTGTCGATCGCGCCCTCGTAAGGCGTCTCGCCGTTATGGATAACGCCCCACTGGTCGATCAGGAAAAGGTCGTAACCTTCCGCGATGTCCCCGAGGCCCTGGATTGATTTCATGCCACCTGCCATTCGAAACGTCGTATGGCATATGTAGGGACGGCGCCGGCCCGCGCAACCGCGTCGGCCAGGCGCGTCTCGTCCGGCGTCCCGTCCGGGCCAAGCAGGTCTTCGGCATGAATGCCTTCCATCACGAACAGGGAATCGATGCCGGCGCCGTTCGCGCCCCTGATGTCGGTACGGAAGGAATCGCCCACCGCCAGCACGCGGGACTTGCCGATTCCACCCATCAAACGCATGCCGGTTTCGTAGATCGACCGGTGCGGCTTGCCGTGCCAGCGCACCCGCCCGCCCAGTTCTTCATAACGTTCGGCGATGCCGCCGGCGCAGATCTCAACCTTGCCCAACCGATGTACCACGAGGTCCGGGTTGGCGCAGACCATCGGCAGATGCCGGGCAGCAGCAGCAGTCAGCATGTCTTCATAATCGGAAATAGTATCGGCGGAATCGAACGGACCGATATCGAGGATGAAATCCGCCTCCGTCACGTCTTTCGCCTCGGTGACGTCCAGCCCGTCCAGCATCGCGCGGTCGCTTTCACCGCCGATATAGAAGACGCTGCCCCCGACATCGCGGTACCAGGGGTCATCGATCTCGCCCTTAAGGCAGAGCCAGGCCTCTTCTCCCGACGACATGACTGCGTGATACATGTCGCGTGGCAGGCCGGCCTTTGCGACCCTTTCCTCAACCGCCGAAGCACGACGGGGCCCGTTGGACAGGATAACCAGGCGCTTGTCCAGCGCATTCAGGTGCCGCACGACTTCCAGGGCATGGCCGAACATCCGCCCACCGTCATACAGCACGCCCCATAGGTCCAGGATGAAACCGTCATAGGCGTGGGCCAACTGCTCCACGCCATCGATGATCTTCGCGCTCATGGATGATTGCGGGACGTCTTCCCCGTTTCCGGGTCAGACCTGGGTAACCGCAGGCTGCCCGAACAGGGCGCCCTGACCGTAGCCGATTTCGAAGGCGATGAGTTCGACCAGGCTGAGGTCGGTTTCCACCCGCTCCACGATCAGATCCACGCCCATGCCTTTAAGGGTCGCGGCAAGCGAACGAACCGATTCCGGATCGTCCGCTGTGTTGGCCTGCACCCGGATAAACTTCGAACCCACCTTGGCATAACGGAAACCGAAGCCGACAAGCGATTCGAAATCGATGGCAAGATCGGTGATATCGTCGATGGAGAAACCGACACCGCATTCCTGCATCTGGACCAGATCCTCGACCGCCTGCTCGCCATGCTCCATCAGCGCGCTCTGGGTGAATTCCATCACCAGCCTGCTGGCCAGGGCGGGCCTGTTTTGCAAGTGCCCCAGCAGCCCTCCGAAGAATCCCCTGTCGGCAAGCGAAAGGGCCGGCACGTTATAGAAACATTTGCCGCCCTCATATCCGGAAATATCCAGCTTCTCGATACGTTCCAGGCAACGCAGCATCAGCGCATTCTCGATCGAGATCATGATCTGATCGCGCCCGGTCATGTCGAGACTCTGGTCGATTGCCAGGGGATTGCCGTCCGGGCCGCGCACGCCGCCATAACATTCGCAGAACATCGGCTTACGGTCCGGCAAGGTAACGATCGATTCCACGTACAAGTCGACGGCATCCCCGATCAGACCCTCGGCAACGGCGCGCAGCGCAGTATCGGCCGGGCTGTCGCCAAGGCCGCCCATCTGCTCCTGAAGGCCCTGGAAGACGGATCCGGTAAAATCGCTGCCGCCGCCGGGGGCTGCCGCGGGTGCGGGAGCCTGGGCCTCGGGCTGCGCGGGCGCCGGGGCCGGCTCGACAGGCTGGGGCTCGGATACCGGCTGGGCCGGCGCGGGTTCCTGCGGCGCAACGGCTTCCGCCGGCGCCGGAGTCGGTGCAGCCGCCATCTGCGCTGGGGCCGCACCGCCGGCCATCATCGCGTTAATCGTCCCCTGCACCTGGGCCAGGCTAGACTGCACATGCGACTGCATCTGCTGCATCTGCTGCTGCAAGGCCGTCAGTTGCTGTTGCATCTGCTGAAATTCGCCGTGGAGCTGATTGCCCGCATTCTGGATGACCGCGATATCCTCGTTGGTCTGCTGCTGCTGGCCATATAGTTGCTGCATGGCTTCCTGCATCTGACCGATGACTTCACCGCCACCCTGGTTCACTTGCTCCGACATCGCCTTGACCTGGTCTTCGGTCGCCTTCTGCAACTGCTGAAGCTGCGTCAGGGCCTCAC
Source organism: Alphaproteobacteria bacterium (assembly GCA_041557215.1). Classification (GTDB taxonomy): domain Bacteria; phylum Pseudomonadota; class Alphaproteobacteria; order UBA8366; family JADFVY01; genus JADFVY01. The sequence goes on along the minus strand of JBFFGY010000077.1, from coordinate 4,843 downwards.
GGGCGGCACGCGCATCGCTGGCGGTCTTGTCGAAATCGGCTTTCATGCGAGTAACGGCGCCATCGGCGCGATCGACCGTCTCGCGCAAACCGATCACGCCACGCACGACCTTTGCAAAGCCGTTCCGGCGCAAGGTGTACTCATGCGCCAGTGCAGATCCGAGAATCAGCAGCAATCCGGTTACCACTCCCATAAAGAAGTTGCCGGACATAAAGCTGAACGCAATCATCGCAAAAACGCCGAAGACTACGTACGCTATGACAAAGAGTTGGTTATTGCTCATGGCTTAGCGCTTGTCACACCCTACTCGAATCGACGCGAACCCGCGCCACGCAGAGGGTACGCGTGCGGGAGTCTCAAGGCAAGCTTGCTTCGCATATTAATGATGGTCGGCACCGACGGCCGACTCCACTTTATCGAAACCATCTTCCCTCAATAATGACGTCAGTTCCCCTTTAATACGTTCTATTAATAACGGGCCTTGGTAAACAAAACCTGTATATAACTGGAATAATGAGGCTCCGGCGCGAATTTTTTCGTAGGCATCGCGCCCGCTCGAAATACCGCCGACACCGATCAGCGGTAATTGCCCCCCCGTCAGCCGGTACATTTCGGACAGCAGTTTCGTGGAGCGGTCAAACAGGGGCTTCCCGCTCAACCCCCCCGTTTCCTTGCGACTCGGGCTTTTCAGCGTCTCGGGGCGCTCTATGGTGGTATTGCTGACGATCAGACCCGAAACCGGGCCTTCAATCGTCAATTGCGCTATATCCTCGCAATCTTCCCGGGTCAGGTCCGGTGCGATATTGACCAGAAGCGGCGGGGCGCCCGCCGGGCAGGATTCGGCGAGCGTTTCGGCTACCGCTTCGACGATTGCCGTCAATTGCGCCTTGTCCTGCAAGGCGCGAAGTCCCGGCGTATTGGGTGACGAAACATTCACGACCATGTAATCCGCCAGTGAACCCAGATGCCGGGCGCAGGCGACATAGTCCGCCACCGGATCTTCGGTATCCTTGTTCTTGCCGATATTGACGCCGACAATTCCAGGGCGTGGGCCGGAAAGTTTACGCGCGGCAGATTCCATGCCGTCGTTGTTGAACCCCATGCGGTTGATGACAGCCTCGTCTTCGGCGAGACGGAACAGCCTTGGACGCGGGTTTCCCGGCTGCGCGCGCGGCGTTACCGACCCGATCTCGACAAAGCCGAACCCCATCCTCAACAGCGGTCGCCAGGCCTCGGCATTCTTGTCGAATCCGGCCGCCATACCCATAGGATTCGGGAAATCCAGCCCGAACACGCGACACGCCAGAATTGGATCGTCGGGCGCCTTGATCACCGGCCCCAGCCCGATGGAAAGCGCCCGCAGCGCCAACCGGTGCGCCGTTTCCGGATCCAGGCACCGGATCAGGGGGAAAGCAAGATCATATGGATTCATTGCGGAGCAAACTAACCGACGCTGTTTGGCGTTACAAGCCAAGTATCAGAGTATATTCGCAGATGCGAGTTGTTGGCGTTTTGCGAAACGAGAACGGCCGATGATCACGCCATGGAGCACTTTGCGAAATACGTTAAGTAGTATTGATTATCGGCAGTTACGCCTGTTCGTCCGCACCAAATGGGCGATTTTCCGGATTGGCACGCCCCTTGCAAGGGAAACCTGCGGGGGAATGATCAACCTTGGATAAAAGAGTGCGACTCGGACATGAACGTGCGCAGAACCAATATCGCTATGGCCACCGTATTGCCCGCCTTGCAGGAGCCGGCAACTGATATGCCGGAACGCAGCGAACGCATGGTGCCGGAAAAACCCACGACCGCCATGCTGGCTGCGGGAAGCATGGCCGGCGGCGTATCGGTCGAGACGGCATGGAACATTTACCAGGCCATGCTGAAGGCTGCTCCATAAGCTGCCGGCGACAGCCGAACCCATCGCGCCGGGCCTTCCCCTTTCGCGCCGGCGGCGCTATCGTGCCGCCATGCAAGCAATACATTTCATCGATGACAAATGGGTTGATGGCGAGCCGCTGCTGCTTGGCCCGCTGACCCATGCCACCTGGATGGCTTCCGTCGTGTTCGACGGGGCCCGCGCCTTCGAGGGCGTGACTCCCGACCTGGATCTCCACTGCCAGCGGCTAATCAATTCCGCCAACAGCTTCGGACTCAAGCCGCGTTATTCGGCCGCCGAGGTTGAGGAGATCGCCCGCGAGGGCGTTGCGAAATATGCGCCTGGCACGGCGGTCTATATCAGGCCGATGTACTGGGCGGAAAACGGCGCGCAATTGTTCGTTGCGCCGGATCCCGACAGCACCCGGTTCTGCCTGTCGATTTTCGAACGGCCAATGCCCGAGCCGGGGAACATGTCGGTCTGCCTGTCGTCCTATCGCCGCCCGGCACCGGACATGGCGCCCACCGACGCCAAGGCATCCTGCCTCTATCCCAATTCTGCGCGTGCCCTGGTGGAGGCGTCGCAGCGGGGTTTCGACAACGCGGTGGTGCTGGACGCCAACAACAATGTCGCCGAACTGGCCACCGCCAATATCTGGATCGGCAAGGATGGCGCGGCCCATACGCCGGTTCCCAACGGCACCTTCCTGAATGGCGTCACCCGCCAGCGTGTAGCCGCCCTGTTCCGCGAGGCGAGTGTCGAGGTCCACGAACGCACGCTGACCTGGAAGGACGTGATGGAGGCCGACGAGGTCTTCACCACCGGCAACCTGGCCAAGGTGATGCCAATCACCCGCGTCGAGGACCGGGAACTGCAGCCCGGGCCGCTGTTCCGCCGCGCCCGTGAACTATACTGGGAGTATGCCCATAAACATGGTTGAGGCTGTGCCGGGACAAGGGAGAAGTTGTCCATGACTGAATTGATGCGAACCATCAGGATCCCGCTGGCCGAGATCTACGTCCCGACAAAGCTGGCCAAAACGCTGGATACCGCGAAGGTGGAAACCCGGGCCGAAGAAATCATGGAAAGCGAAACGCCAACCCCGGTCCAGGTACGCCGGGATGCCGATCGCAACCGCTATGTCCTGGTATCGGGCGTCAATCGCCTGGAGGCGGCCCGCGCCCTGGGTGAGGACAGCGTCGACGCGCTGGTCGTCCAGGCGCGCAAGCACTGAGCCGGAAAAGCCCGTAGCCTCGTCGTCAGCGCTCCGGCAAATTGCGCCGCAAGACCTTGTCGAAGAACGCCGCATCCGCCGGTGTTTCAAGGCGCCCATGCCCTAGCAGAAAGTCGGCAATCCGGCGCCCTGAATAGCGGCCGAACAATTCGCTCCCGCGCAGCACCAGGCTTTCCCGCGCCAAAGCTTCCGCACTGACATGGCAGATTGCGCATTGATGTTTGAAGCGTCCGCCATCCTTGGCGAAGCGCAGCAATTCCATATAGACCGTCTCGACCTCGTTTCTGTTGCGCCGCGCGAAATGGCTGCCGAGGAAAACTTGCAGATTGCGCCCCGAACGCCGTCCCAGCACCTTCCCGTCGCGCAGGATGGCATTCCGCTCGAACAGTGCTTCCGCCGTGCCGTGACATCTGCCGCAGCGCTCGAAATAAATGCCGGGATACTCGTTGTTCCCGGCGCTGCCGGACTCGGCTGCCAGTACCGTTACCGCAAGCGCAAAGGTCAGGAATATCGCTATCTTCATCGTCTGCCCTTCGGCAGCCGCAAGGTAGCGCGCAAACCACCCTCCGGTCTGTTGGCCAGGGTTATGTCGCCGCCATGGGCGCGCAGGATGGACCGCGAGATCGCCATACCGATGCCGATCCCGCCGGTCTGCCGGCTGCGCGATTCCTCCAGCCGTACGAACGGGCCGAAGACGCGTTCATGGTCCTCCTCGGGGATGCCCGGACCGTTGTCGTCGATATGAATCAAGAAATCCCGAGGCATCGCCTCCATTGAAACCCGTGCCCGCTGGCCATAGGCGACAGCGTTTTCGATCATGTTGCGCAGTGCCCGTCTCAGGCTGACCGGGCGGCAGGACAGTTGCGCCTTTTCCGCCTCGGAAAAACTGACATTCATGCCAATCTCGGCAAGGTCGTCGCACAGGCTGTCCACCAGCGCGGCCAGATCCACGAGGCGAGTTTCCTCGCGCGCCGAGTCCTCGCGCGCGAACGCCAGTGTCGCCTCTGTTATGCGCTGCATCTCCTCGAGGATGGCGAGCAGCTTGGCGCGGGTTTCCTCCTCCTCGACCAATTCCGCATGCAGCCTCAAGGAGGTCAACGGCGTACGCAAATCATGGCTGATCGCCGCAAGCATGGTGGTGCGGTCGCGCACGAAACGGGTCAACCGCTCCTGCATGGCATTGAAGGCCGCCGTCGTATTGCGCAATTCCTCGGGACCGGTTTCCTCCAGCGGGTCGACCTGTTCGCCGCGCCCCAGCCTTTCGGCCGCGACAGACAACGCCTTCAAGGGCCGCGTAATGCGCCGCACCGTCAGGAATACCACCAGCAAGATCGCCAGGGCCGTCAATGCCATCGAGACAATCGATGGCCAGGCCCATCCGGGATTGGGAGGACGGAACCCGGTCGCCACATTCAGCCAGCTTCCGTCCGACAATTGCGCCGACATCGTCAGTCCGATGCCGCGCGGGCCAAAGCGCCTTCGATCGTCGTCATCGTCGTTATCGCCCTTCCCGGCCATTTCGCGGTGATGATCCATGCCCCAGTGGCCACGCATGTGAAAATCTCCGACCTCGTCGGACCAGCCTGCTTCCACCACTTGCACCCGCACCGGCGCCCGGCCGGCCTCGGGCAGCAGGGCTTCCAACCGGTCCGCCAACCATTGTTCGATATCCCTGCCGTTGGCGTCCGCGAGGGCGGTATCCGGCGAGAGCCAATATCGTAGCCGAG
>JBFFGY010000076.1:0-9137 GCA_041557215.1 Alphaproteobacteria bacterium | reverse complement strand
GGGCGAAGCGGGCCGGCTTCGATCTGATCTGCCTCTATGGCGCGCATGGTTTCGGCGTCATCCAGCATTTCCTGTCGCCAGCCACCAACCAGCGATCGGACGAATATGGCGGCAGCCTCGAAAATCGCAGCCGGCTGATGCGCGAGTTGATCGAGGACGGGAAGGAGGAAGTGGGCGATCGCTGCGCCATCACGGTGCGCCTGTCGCTGGACGAGATGATCGGCGCTTACGGCTTTTCCAATGCCGAGGTCCGCGATTGCATCGAGATGCATGCTGAGCTACCGGACCTCTGGGATTTGGCCCACGGCGCCTGGGAGGATTGCTCGGAGACATCCCGTTTCGGGGAGGAAGGAGCGCAGGAAAGCCTGGTATCCGGCATCAAGGCGCTGACGCCGAAGCCGGTGGTCGGCGTCGGGCGCTTTACCTCGCCGGACGCCATGGTGCGCCAGGTGCAGGCCGGCATTCTGGATTTCATCGGCGCCGCTCGCCCCTCCATCGCCGATCCCTTCCTGCCGAAAAAGATCGAGGATGGCCGCATCGAGGAGATCCGCGAATGTATCGGCTGCAATATCTGCGTCTCGGGCGACATGACCATGTCACTGGCCCGCTGCACCCAGAATCCGAGTTTCATGGAGGAATGGCGCAAGGGCTGGCACCCGGAACGCATCACGCCGAAAGGCGACAGCGAGAGCGTGCTGGTGGTCGGGGCCGGCCCGGCGGGGCTGGAGGCGGCACGGGCGCTGGGCCAGCGGGGATACCGCGTGGCGCTGGCCGAGGCTGGCACGGAACCCGGCGGCCGCGTGACCCGCGAATCCCGCCTGCCCGGGCTGGCGGCCTGGGCCCACGTGCGCGACTGGCGGCTGGGCCGGATCAACGATATGCCGGAGGTAGAGGTCTATTACGACAGCCGGGTGAACGCGGAACAGGTTCTGGAATTCGGCTTCGATCATGTGGCCATCGCCACCGGCGCGACGTGGCGGCGCGACGGGGTCGGGCGTTATCACCTGCATCCCATCGCCATTGACGTGGCCATGCCCGTCTTCACGCCGGACGATTTGATGGAAGGCAGAACGCCGGAAGGGGGCAGGGTAGTGGTCTATGACGACGACCATTACTACATGGGCGGCGTGCTGGCCGAACTGCTGGTCCATCAGGGCTGCGCCGTCACGCTGGTGACGCCGAGCGGCTATGTGTCGGACTGGACCAACAACACCCTGGAGCAGGGCCGCATCCAGAAACGGCTCATCGAACTGGGCGTGGAGATCCGGACGAGCCGCGCTATCGCCGCCATCGGCCCCGACTACGTGACCACCGAATGCGCCTATACCGCACGGCCGGAGGAGTCGGGGGCCGATGCCGCCGTCCTCGTCACGGCCCGCACATCCAACGATGAACTCTGGCAGGCCCTGAAAGCGCGCGAAGCCGAATGGCGCCCCTTCGACCTCAAGTCGGTGAAGGTCATCGGCGATGCCAAGTCACCGGCCCCCATCGCCTGGGCCACCTATGCTGGCCATCGCTACGCCCGCGAGTTGGACGAGCCGGCCCGCGGCGATGCCGTACCGTTCAGAAGGGAGTTGGCGGAACTGGCGGGGGAGTGAGGGCGAGCCTGGTCAAGCCTTTCGCGGTAGCCGGTTTGGAGAATCTCGCCGGAATAGAGTAGGCTAATACTATAGGCGTGAATTCTGGGAGGCTGAGATGACAATGCCGGACGCAATGAAAGGCGTGCAGCTGCTCGGACATGGCGGGCCGGAGAAGCTCGTATGGAACGACGCAATCCCCACGCCCCGGCCCGGCCCCGGAGAGGCCCTGGTCAGGGTGCTGGCGGCGGGCGTGAACAATACCGACATTAACACGCGGGTCGGATGGTACGCGAAAGAGGTGACCGACAGTACCGAAGACGTTGATCCTGACGCCGGTGTCGAGGCGGGCGGCTGGTCAGGGGCTCTGCCTTTTCCGTTAATCCAGGGCGGGGACCTCTGCGGAGAGGTGGTCGCGTTGGGCGAAGCCGTATCGAATTTGGCCATCGGCATGCGCGTTACCTGCCCGACGAACCAGCCGAACCCAACGGTGGAAGCGCCGACGCGCTTCCAGGCGATAGGCTCGGAGTTCGATGGTGCATTCGCGCAATATTGCACTGTTCCGTCGGCGCAGTTGCATGACGTCAGCAACTCGCCGTTGACCGATGTGGAAATCGCCGCGATTCCCTGCGCCCACGGCACGGCGTTCAACCTGCTAAGCCGGGCCGGCGTCGGAGAGGGCGACAATCTGCTCGTTACCGGCGCTTCAGGCGGCGTGGGGCTGGCGGCAGTGGAACTGGCCAAGCTCAGGGGAGCGCGGGTCACCGGCCTTGCCAGTGCGGCCAAGCGCGATGCGGTGGTTGCCGCCGGCGCCGATGCGGTGCTGGAGCGGGGCGAGACGCCGGAAGCCAGGGCCTACAGTGCGGTTGTCGATGTGGTTGGCGGCGCCGGGTGGCCCGGCATTGTCGATGCGCTGGCGCCGGGTGGTCGCTATGCGACCTCGGGTGCGATCGCGGGGCCGATCGTCCAGGCGGATTTGCGTACGATCTATCTTAACGACCTGACCATTTACGGGTGCTCCTTCACGCCGCGGGAGGTCTTTGCGGAACTGGTCGAACTGGTCAATGCCGGCCACGTCAGGCCGCTGGTTTCAAAAACCTATCCGCTGGCCGAAATAGCCTCGGCGCAGGAGGATTTCGCTTCCAAAAGATATCCCGGGAAGCTGGTGCTGATCCCGCCGCAGGATTAGCCTTGCCCGATCCCGGTTTCCCCCTTTAGGTGCGGACAACAGCGAATAACCGAGCACCCCGGCGAATTGCTCCGCCGGGGTCGCGTTTGCAGCCGGTTCGGTTACATCGGCGGCAGATAGCCCGGGCCGAGCAGCGGGCAGAGGAAATAGGCGTCGCCCTCGTCCATCACCTCGTCCCCATTGGCGTCGACCCACCAGCGGCCGCCGACGAATCCCAGGTCGCCTGGGCCGAACTCGGTCTGCAGGCCGGTCGGGCCGCCCATCTCCAGCTTCTGGAACGGCCCCTGGTTGGGCAGGTCGGTCAGAACGATGGAATCATAGACCAGCCCCTGGCCGGTGACGTAAATCTGCGGGCCGTTCTGGGCGGCCGGCGGGTTGGCGCCCGGCGGATTTTCGCTGCTGCCTTGCGCCTGCGCACCAGCCGAAGCCAGGCCGGTCATCAGAGCCAGCACCGGGAGTATACCAAGATGTCGGATATGTCGTTTCATGTTTCCTGTCCCTTCATGTGAATGAGTGCCGATTTGGCGAAGGGAGGAATACGGATAAAAATTCACGCGAATATCATTCAAATATCACGCGCAGGTTGCATATGGCGGACAGGCTACACATTTGCGTGAGGAACCTTGGACTCATAACGGTTTTTTTTCTCTGCTCCAGAATCCCGGCCATTTCCGAAAATATATGCTGGCGCAGGCCCGTTGATTGCGCGGCCAGTTCCCGCATGGCGGGGGCGGATGCTGGCTGTTCCGAGTCGGCGATGGCGACGATGGCGTCACGCCAGGCCCCGTTCACTTCCGCCAGCTGCGCGGCAAGAAAACTGTTGGAGGCCTCCAGCGCTTCGCAGCGCTGGGCGAGTTCCTTGATGCGCTGAACGATGCCGGAAGTGTCCTCACCAAAGACGTTTCCGGCACGGTAATCTGTGTCTCGCGTCATGCCTGTCTCCAGTTGTGCCGGGATGGCTGTCCCAAGGGATATCGAGCCTAGCGCGCAAAATCGTAACGGCCGGTTAATATGGCGCCGGTTTCTGACAGCCCAGGGCTGCAATTCCTTGCGGCGGCACTACTCTGATTCGAATTCCGGATTGTCGATCAGCCCGATGGCGTTGCCCCACGGGACCTTGACCGTAGCGTCGATGATCTCGCTACCGACTATTGCCGGGGGCGTATCCTCGGTGGCGCCGAGGTCTTGGAAGCAGGCGAATTTCGCCTTGATATTCTTGACGTCCCAATAGCTCAGCACATTGGCGGTCTTCTCTCCTGCCGGGCTCGCATCGGGCTGCAGGCCCCGCTCGTAGCCGGCTATGTTGAAACCGACATAGAAGGGCTCGTAGAATTATGGGTCGACGCGGAACGCGCGGGCGTACCAGTCCCTGCTCCTGCAAGGTCCGTCACCTTGTAGGTCGTGGTTCTGAGACCGAGGATTGCCTTCGACATCGGCATTCCTTTCAATTGCAGTTACCCGATCCGGCTGTTCAGGCTGCGCTGTCAGTCAGCCAGCGCCGGGGCCAGAGCGGCCAGCGTCGCACATGCATAAGACTTCGCACAGGCGGGATGACGACAATAATGATCAGCCCGATCGAGAACAGGCACCACACGGCGGGCCACTCGTTGGAATTGTCGGTCAGCATTTGGGCAAGTGCGGGACCGGCCAGAAAATGAAAAAGCGTGAATCGCCAGCAACCATAAAGGGCCGGCAACCAGAAAGCCGCCAAGGCGTATGTCGGCAACCCGGTATTGCCGATAACAGGATAACCAATCACGAAGTCGGCGAGGCCGTTATAGGGGACGTCCCACGCAATGTGCCAGTTTCCGGATGCGGTGCATAATTGCGGCCCGCACAATGGTAAGCTCGTCTCGCAACTCCCAGCCCATGCAAAGGGATAGAGCTGGATCAGCATGAGAATTGTGGCGGCAAAACAAAGTCCGAATGCCCAGGGAGCGACCTTGTCCCTGACCGGTTTGGGAATAAACAGCAGGGAGACGGCATTGATGAAGAATGGCTGGAAAGCGATATGCAGATATCCCAGCAGCGCAACAATCTGGTTGGCGGGATCGGCGCAGTCATCGATCGTCAGATAGGCGGTCGCCTGGAGAATCTCCATGAGGGTGAAATAACCGAAGGTCGCCCAGATCGCCGGCGGTTCCTTCTTCAGCAAGACATAGGCCGTTGCAGCAACACCGATCGCCGCAACCGCCATCGATGCCTCTCCGCTCCAGCACATTTCCGGCAATACTCCGCGTTTGTGACCTGGGGTTTCGCGCCGAGCGCCCCGAGGCGCGGTTCCCTTATACAACAGAATTTTTGGTTGCACGCCCTTGATTGTCCGTTCGTAAGGGATCCAATCCATGCCCGACAGGCATTTGCAGCCCTCAGGGCAGGCCGCTCCATGGCGCGCTCAATCCTCGTGGCGGCGCGTATCCTCCGAATGCGTCTCGACCTCGCCCTCGGGCCGCATATGCGTCAGTCTCGAGAGCGCCGCGACATGGTGCCGGTGTGGTAATGCTCCAGCGGCCGTCCGCTGTTCGGGTTCACCGGCCCTTGGTCATCGATATGGTCCTCGCCGGCCTCGTCCTGGTCGACGATGTGGAAAATGCCCCAGCCCTCGGGCGTGGGGAAATTCTCCTCATGGAGATAACGGACGTCGGGATTCGAACGGACCTCAATTCACGTCATGCTGATTCCGGCTGAACAGCTGCGTAAGTTCCAGCAGTTCGTCCACCTGGTTGGCATCGCCGCTATAGGCGTCCCAAAGATAGAAATAGAGCAGGCAGTTCTGGACGGCTATCGTCGAATACATGCCGACAGTGGTAACATTCACCCCTTGGTCGCCGCTTATTCTCTGCATTATCCCGGCGTAGATGCCGTAGGAATCATATCCGAAATAGCCAAGCGGCCTGGTTTCCTCGATCCGTGCGCCGGATTCCAGCTCGTCAAGGATCGACTGGGCGCGCCCCTCTCCCTGCTTCATAGCCTGGTCCATGATCTTTCCGAACTGATTGCTGAGCACCAGATCCAGGCCGGCATTCAGGTCGTCCTGGTCGCCGGGGAAGTGGGTAAGGTTGGCGGCCACCGGGGTGGCGATAAAACCGTATTTCTCGATCGACGGGGTGGCCCCCTGCCGCCAGTCCTGCAGTTGCCCGCAGGCAGCGAAGGAGATCAGGACCTCGTTTACGCCTTCATTGACGCTGGAAAGAGAATCCATCAGCACCGTCTCGCCCTCGGTCTCGCCGGTCAGGGCGCAGTATCCTTCGGGGACATGGACGTTGACGGTAACGCCGTTCACGTCGGCGTAATAGGTTTCCTGGGCATTGGCGATGGCCAGGGGCGCTGCGGCCAGGGCGATGGCGAACGTGAAGATTCTCATGACGACCTCCTTTGCATCCGGCGCATGACGCGGCCTATTCCGCGTTAGGTACAAATGCCGGGTTTCCCGCAATGGGGGAGGGGCAAGTCTAGGCGCTAAAGTAATAATGGCAGGTTAACGGTTCGTTGCAATCGTTGGCACATAAATCGGGGGCCGCGCGGCAACTGCGCGACCCCCGTGGGCCGGTTATCAAACCCGGCGGAAGAGTGCCGGGCGGTTATGCCTATTCCGCCGCTGCCGTTTGGGCGATTCGTTCGATCCTCGCGGCTGTCCGCTTGTAGGCCGGCGTCTGCGAAGCCCTGTCCAGCGGGCCGCCGGTCAGCCGGTTCGCGGGTGCTTCGCCGAAGTGGAACGGATAGAAGATCACGCCCTCCGGGGAGCGCTCGGTCACGAAAACCTTGACCTCCACCTCGCCATGCTTGGTGACGATGCGTCCCATGCAGCCGTCCTCCAGCCCATAGCGGCGGGCGTCTTCCGGGTGAACCTCGACCTCGCCCTCGGGCCGCATGTGATCCAGGCCGCGCGAGCGCCGCGACATGGTGCCCGTGTGGTAATGCTCGAGCAGCCTGCCGGAATTGAGGTTCAACGGATAGAGGTCGTCGGGGATATCCTCGCCCGCATCGTCCTGGTTGACGATATGCAGGAAGGCCTTGCCCGACGGAGTGGGGAAGCTTTCGTCATAGAGATAGCGGGTGCCCGGATGCTCGGTGTCGAGACAGGGCCATTGCAGGCCGCTGCCGTTCAACCGCTCGTGGCGGATGCCGGCATAGGACGGCACTAGGGAGGCGAGTTCCTCCATGATCTCGGCGGTGCCCGAATAGCTCATCGGATAGCCCATGGCGGTCGCCACGTCGCAGATGATCTCCCAGTCGGAACGCGCCTCGCCGGGTGCCTCCACCGCCTTGCGAATAAGCTGTACGCGCCGTTCCGTATTGGTGAAGGTGCCGTCCTTCTCGGCGAAGCTGGTGGCCGGGAAGACGACATCGGCCAGTTCCGCCGTCTCTGACATGAAGAGGTCCTGCACGACCAGGAACTCCAGCTTCTTCAGGCCGCGTTCGACCTCATTGATATCCGGGCTGGAGCCCATCGGGTTCTCGCCCATGACGTACATGGCCTTGATCTTGCCCTCGCAGGCCGCTTCTTCCATCTCGACCAGCGTCAGATATTCGTCCTCGGGCAACGGCACGCCCCATGCCTTCTCGAACTTGGCGCGGTGTTCGGGGTTCTTGATGTCGTGGTAGCCGGGCAGGCTGTTGTGCTGGCCCTGCATGTCGGATGCGCCCTGCACGTTGGACTGGCCGCGCAGCGGGATGAACCCGGTGCCCGGACGGCCCACATGCCCCGTGATCAGCGACAGGTTGGTCATCGCCAGGGAACCATCGACGCCGGTCACATGCTGGGTGATGCCCATGCCCCACATCAGCATGCCGCGCGACGCCTTGCCGTACAACAAGGCGGCCTCGCGCAGCCGGTCCTGCGGTACGCCGGAAACCTCCTCGACATATTCCGGCGTATAGCGTTCCAGGTTCTGGACGAAGGCTTCGATATTTTCGGTCCGCGCCTCGATGAATTCCTTGTTGGCCAGACCCTCTTCCCAGATGATGCGCGCGATGCCGTTGAGGACGGCGACATTGGTGCCGCTCTTCGGCCTCAACCATACGTCGGCATGGTCGACCAGTTCGATGCGCCGCGGGTCGATGACGATCAGCTTCGCGCCGCTTTCATATTTGGCCTTGAACATCTGGCTTGAAATAACCGGATGCGTCACCGTGGTGTTCGACCCGCATACGAGGAAAGCCGTCGCCAGCCTGACATCGGGGCTCGAGGCGGATGGCGCACTGGAGCCTACCGCCTTTTTCAGCGCGACTGCCGAGGCCATGTGGCAGAGCCGTGCGCAGTGGTCGATATTGTTGGTTCCGAAGGCGCAGCGGATCATCTTCTGGAAAACGTAGTTTTCCTCGTTCGTGGTCCGCGCCGAGGTGAAGCCGGCAAGACTATTGGCGCCATGCTTTTCCTTCACCTCGTTGAGGCGCTTCGCCGTAAAGGCGATGGCTTCCTCCCAGCTTGCCGGTTCCAGCGGGCTGTTCCTGCCGCCTCGCCGGATCAGGGGTTGCGTCAGGCGATCGGGGTGATGGATGAAATCCATGCCGAACCGGCCCTTGACGCAGAGATTGCCAATATTGGCGTCGGAAACGGTCGAGGGGTTGACCGCGACCACCTTGCCAAATTCGGTTTCCAGTTCGATGGCGCAGCCGACACCGCAATAGCAGCAGGTGGTCGTGGTCTTCTGGCGCTGGTTCTTGTGAAGTATCCCGGTATCGGACAGGTCCTTCAACGCGCCGGTCGGGCAGACGCCGACGCACTGGCCGCAATTGTTGCATTGCGTATCGCGGAAATCGTCGGTACCGCTGACCAGCCTGGGATAGCCTGACTCGTCGACCTCATAGACCTTGCGGTGCTGGACTTCGTTGCAGATGCGCACGCACTGCAGGCATTTGATGCATTTCTCGAATTCCAGCTGGAAGAAAGGCCAGGAAACGAGGGGTTCGGCAATGCCCGGATCAACCGGCCCGGTTCCTTCTATATTGCGAACGACATTCATTTCCACGCCTCCTTGCCCAGATAGGTCTTTGTTCCCGCGCCATACTGGATGGACAGTTGCTGCAATGTGCAGACGCCGGCGGCCTGGCAACGGCACATCAGGCATCTGGCGGCCTCTTCAAGGGCGGTCTCTTCGGTAAAGCCGGTTTCGACCTCCCGGAAGGCCTCGTCATTGTCGACGTCGCCGCCATGCCCGGCATTTGCGAAGGCGGTCAGGCGGCCGTCGCCGTCGAGGACGGGCATGTCGTGCAGCGGCGCATCGGATTTGGCCTTTGCCCCGATATCGAAGAATTCCGGTATGTACCGGTATGCCGCCGCGGCCATGGCGGCTTCGTCGCCGCCGTTCAGATAGGCGCTGATTGCCATGGCGCTGCGCCGGCCCGCAGCAACGCCCTCGACGACGGTC